>NZ_JANSIA010000019.1:0-3003 GCF_047461835.1 Synechococcus sp. R60.1
TTGGCCAGGAACTTCTTGAGTTTTCTCTATCTCGTCAGTGCTCTCTTTTGGCTCAAATGAAAGATCAACACAACCTAATTCGGAAGCTTGAGGAGAAGAAAGCGGGATGGCCAGATGTGACGTTTGCGGAAAAGATCTTAGCTACAGCGATTATCAGTGGGCCAAGCGCTGCGCCAATCCCTACGGGAAGTCTCACCTCATCTGCTTCGACTGCTACAGTGGTTCGTCTTGTCCCATCTGCTATTCCCCTCTGGAGCCGGCAGAATAGAAAGAGGCGTTCTCAAAAGCTGCTTGTCGGTTACTCGACTCCCATCCCCCTAGCTCCTCGGAGGGGGCGATGGTCGACAAGGGTCTCGATGGTTTTCCCAAGGGAGCCGGAAAAGTGCGCATTGGCCAGGGCTACGACATCCACCGCCTCGTCGAGGGGCGCCCCCTGATCCTGGGCGGGATCCGGATCCCTTACGAAAAGGGGCTATTGGGCCATAGCGACGCCGATGTCCTCACCCACGCCATCATGGATGCTCTCCTGGGGGCAGCAGCCCTGCGGGATATTGGCTTTTACTTTCCCCCGGAAGAAGAACGCTGGAAAGGGGCCGATAGCATCCTTCTATTGCAGCAAGTAGTGCAACTGGTGAGCCAAGAAGGCTGGCGAATTGTCAATGTGGACAGTGTGGTGGTGGCGGAGCAGCCGAAGCTCAAACCTCACATCCCCGCCATGCAAGCCCGTCTAGCCGAGGCAATGCAGATCTCCCCTAAGCAAGTGGGGGTCAAGGCTACTACTAACGAAAAGCTGGGCCCCGTCGGCCAGGGAGAGGCCATTGCTGCCTTCGCCGTAGCCCTGTTGCTGGAGTGCTAACCTTCCCAGCAGAGTCTGAAAAGAACCTGGTCACCCCACTGCCTGAGCTGCCAAACTGGCAAGCAATCGCTCCCTCAAAAACGCAGAATCTGCCCAAGTCGCAGTCAAACCACCCATTACCTGGATCCCCAACTTTCCCCCTGGGAAAGGGGCCGGGAGGGGGGCTACTCCTCTAGGAGAAGGGCTGGGGGTGAGGGCCTTAGTGGTGTGGAGCGCTTGCGCCTCCAGCACAGGACAGCAACGGGCCGTCTCAAACCTGCTTGGAACGACAACTTGGCAAAGGAAATGGTGGGCCAAAACAGCACCTCAACAGACCAGCTCAAGAGAAGCCTTTTTGTCCCTCTACTCTTGGGGATCCTCCTGCTCTGGCTTGGTGCCTGTGCTGCCCCTGCCCGCCCGCCCCATTTGATCGCCACAGTGACTTCAGATCCCAAAACCTTCAACACCTATTTGGCCGCCGAAAGCTCCAGCCGCGACGCCATCGCCTACCTGGAGGCGGGCTTGGTCACCTTGGATGAGGATACCCTCTTGCCCAAACCGGAGCTGGCGGAAGGCTGGGAAGTGTCTGAGGACGGCTTGCGGTATGTCTTTACCTTGCGGGAGGGGCTGCGCTGGTCGGATGGAGAGCCTCTGACAGCAGCAGATGTGGACTTTACCTTTAACCGCATCATCTTCAACGAGCGGATCCCGACTTCTGCGCGGGATGTGAAGCGAATTGGAGAAGCCGGAGCATTGCCTCAGGTGCGGGCGCTGGACGAGCGGCGGATTGAGTTCGTTTTGCCGGAGCCCTTCGCTCCCTTTCTGCTGCAGGCCGGATCCCCTATTTTGCCCAAGCACATCCTCGAGCCCACTGTCGAGCAGTTGGACAGCCGGGGCAACCCCCTTTTCTTGCAAACCTGGGGTATCGACACGCCGGTGCAGGAGTTGGTGGGGGCCGGCCCCTATATCTTGCAGGAATACACCCCCGGCCAGCGGCTGGTGTACCGGCCCAACCCCTACTACTGGAAAGGGGAAGGGATCCCGCGCATTGAACGGGTAATCCTGCGCATTGTGGACTCAGAGGACACCGCGCTGCTGCAGTTTCGCTCCGGCGAGACCGACGTGTTTTCGGTGCGGGGGAGAGATTTTCAGCTCTTGAAGCGGGAAGAAGAACGGGATCAGTTCACCATCTACAATCTCGGCCAGACATTGAACAACAGTTTCTTTGCCTTCAACCTCAGCCGCGCCCGTAACCCCCAGACCGGGCGGCCTTTTGTGGATCCCGTCAAAAGCCGCTGGTTTAACGATTTGAACTTCCGCCGGGCGGTGGCCCACGCCATGAACCGGCAGTTTTACGTCGATAGCGTCCTGCAAGGGTTGGGCCAGATCCAGCACTCGGTCTTCTCCCCCGCCAGCCCCTTCTACCTCAGCCCTGAAGAGGGCTTGCCCACCTACGACTACAACCCTGAAAAAGCGCGGCAACTGCTCCTCGATGCCGGATACACCTACGATGCTGAGGGCCACCTGCGGGATTCCGAGGGCAACCGTATCCGTTTCACCTTGCTCACCAACGCCGGCAACAATCAGCGGGAGGCCACTGGCGCGTTGATCAAAGCTGATCTGGAGCGGATCGGCATCACCGTTGATTTTACCCCCATCGCCTTCAACACCCTGGTGCAGCGCACCGATAGCCGCGACTGGGAAACCCTGCTGCTGGGCTTTGGTGGCGGCGGCACCGAGCCCAACAACGGCTCCAACATCTGGCGCAGCGACGGCCGTTTGCACCTCTTTAATCTGGGAGATTTGCCCGGCAACCCGGCAGAAGGGGTTGAGGTGAGCGATTGGGAACGGGAGATCGACCGCATCTTTATCGAAGGGGTGCGGGAGCTAGACTTTGAAAAGCGCAAGGCCCTCTACGACCGGTTTCAAATCATCATCCAGGAACAGCTGCCCCAAATTGGCACTTTTAACCCCCTGGTTCTCTCAGCCCTGCGCAACCGCATTCAAGGGGTGGATCCCCGACCCATTCTGGGGCCATTGTGGAATTTGGATCAGCTCTACATTCAAGAGTAGAACTTCTGATGATGTGGGTGATGTGGGATAGGGAGAGGCTGTCTGAACTGTTGAGTTGTGTCCCTATCGCCACATTTGGCAGGTGAAACTTAGTT
>NZ_JANSIA010000019.1:3103-27418 GCF_047461835.1 Synechococcus sp. R60.1
TGATGTGGGATAGGGAGAGGCTGTCTGAACTGTTGAGTTGTGTCCCTATCGCCACATTTGGCAGGTGAAACTTAGTTGTAGGTTGTGTTGCGGATGTCTTGAATTTTGCAATTATTTCACCGTCAATTCCACGTCCCCCACACTCCTGAGGACGGTGATCCCCACCCCTCCTGACTGCAGATAGAGACCGATGTCCAGGGATCCCTGGCCCACCTGCACATTCTCAAGAATGACATGGGGCAGCCACAGGGGCAGAGTGGGCTTGGTTAAATGTACCCGTTGAGCCAGCCCGTCGATCTCCAGCCCCAGACAAGCCTGCAGCAGCAAAAACACACTGGCCGCCGCCCAAGACTGGGGCAGACAGGCCACCGGATAAAGGGTGGGGCCCTCCCGCTGTCGCCGCCGAAAGCCACAAAACAGCTCAGGCAGCCGCTTCAGCTCCAGAAACTGGCTGGCATCGAACAGCGCTGTCAAGACCCGCACCGCTTCGCCCTTGAAGCCATAGCGAGATAAGCCTGCGGCAATCAAGGCATTGTCGTGGGGCCAGATGGAGCCATTGTGGTAGGACATGGGGTTGTAGCGGCCCTCTCCCTCCGGCACCGTGCGGATCCCCCAGCCGCTGAAGAAAGCTGGCTCCAGCAGTTGCCGGGCAATGCAGGCAGCATGCTCGGGATGGGCAATCCCCGAAAACAGACAGTGGCCCATGTTGGAGCTGCGCACCCGGCAGGGTTGCTTCTGGCCATCCAAAGCCAGGGCATAGCCCCCCAACTCTTCGCACCAGAAGTGATCCCAAAACTGCTGCTGCAGCTTTTCCGCTTGTTGTCGCAACTGGGCTGCTTGCTCTTGCCGCCCCAGCAGCTCGGCCATCTCTGCTGCCAACTGCTTAGCTTCGTAGGCATAGCCCTGCACCTCGCACAGGGCCAAGGGGGGTTCTGCCAGGGATCCGTCCGGGTAGAAGATGGCATCTTCAGAATCTTTCCAGCCCTGGTTGCGCAGGCCCCGCCGCGCCTTGCCGGCATACTCCAAAAAGCCGTCCCCGTCCGCATCCCCGTAAGTGTCCATCCAGTGCAGGGCTGCTTCGATGTTTGGCCAGAGCTGCCGCAACAGCTCTAGATCGCCGCTGCGGCGCACGTAGCGCCCTGCTAGCACCACAAACAAAGGGGTGGAGTCAATGCTGCCGAAATAATTGCCAAAGGGGATCTCGCGCGTCTTGGCCATCTCGCTGGAGCGCTGCTCATGCAGGATCTTGCCAGGCTCGGCATCGCGACTGGGATCCACCTCCTGGGCCTGGTGGGCCGCCAGATACAGCAGCACCCCCCGCGCCAAGTCTGGAAACCACCAGAGAGTGGCCAGGGCGGTGATCAGGGCGTCGCGCCCGAAGACCGTGGTAAACCAAGGCACCCCCGCATAGGGATAAAGCCCGTAGGGAGTGCGGGTGAGCATCATCAGCAGATCATCCCGTGAGGCGTTGAGCCAATCGTTAAACTGAGCATTGCCGGTGTCGATCCGGTGGGCTTGCGCCCGCAAGGAAGCCCTTTGCTCCCGCTCCGCCTGCAGAGCCTCCTGGTAGGTCAAAGGGGCAATCTCCTCCCCGCCGTAGCTGCAGATCACCCTCAGCTCCAAATCCCGTTCCTCCTGCGGGGCCAAAGGCACCCACCACTGCGCCAGCTTCTCCGACACTAGCTCCGGCGCCGGCAAAAATTGCAACTGGGTTTGCCGCTCCACTCCATCCAAGCCGCGGTAGCGGAGAACCACTCCCTCAGGGTTCACCTGGGCCGGCAGCACTTGACCCCGCTGGGCCCGTCGGATGCCCCGGATCTCAAAAATATCGGCAAAGTCCGCCTCAAAGCGCAGGGTAATCGGCACGCGAAACGGCTCCGAGCCGTAGTTGTGAATGCGAATGCGCTCGTAGGCTACGTTGTTCCACAGAAAAGTAGTCCGTAGAACATGCAGGGTATCTTGACCGATAAACTGCCCCTCTGAGGTGGTGAACTCCGGGTTGGTCAGATCCACCGCCAAAATATCTTTGTCTTCCCGCACCTCTGAGCTGAGCAGCAGGAACTGCTTTCCCTGCAAGTCCAACACCCAGCGGGACAAAAAGCGGGTGTCGTCCCGGAAGAGGCCATGATCCCGGATGCCGAGGGGGCGCATGTTCCCTCGCCGGTCAAAGATGGCAAAGCAGTTGTCATGCTTGAGAACATGAGAGCGTGCCTCCACCCAAGAGGCGCTGGCCCGGATGTAGTACTGATCTTGAATTTGGATGATGTCTTCTGCCATCTCGGTCTTCTCGATCCCTATCCAGCCGGTCTCCTACGCGAACAGCTTACTGCTATCGGTCCACTCAAAGAAGGCGAAGAAGCAGGGGCCCCCCGATGCAGCCCAGCAGCCCTAGCTGCTACTTGGCCCATCTAAGCCTTATTAAGCTGCCTTCTTCGCGACATCTCCTGCCGCTCGTTCACCAGTTGGCGGTAGAGAGCCTCGTAGTCCGACACCATTCTTTCCACGCTGAACCGCTCCTCAAACACCTGCCGCACCCCGGCTCGGCTCAGGGATCCCACCTTCTCCACAGCCTCCACTGCTTCCTCCACCGAGTCGACAATAAAGCCGGAGCGCCTGTCGGCCATTACCTCGGGTACTGAGCCAAAACGGGTGGCAATTACCGGCGTGCCACAGGCCATCGCTTCAATCATCACCAGCCCAAAGGGCTCCGGCCAGCGGATGGGAAACAGCACCGCATAGGCCTTGCCCAAAAACTCGCTTTTCTCTTGGTCGGTGATTTCCCCTATGATCTCCACATTGGGGTGGCGACTGGCCAAAGGCTTAATTTCTAACTCGTAGTACTGGCGATCCACCGCATCGATCTTGATAGCAGCCTTCAGCGGCATCCCTGCCCGCGCCGCAATTTCAATAGCCGTGTCCAGCCCTTTTTCCGGGGAGACCCGGCCCAAAAAGGCCAGGTAGTCCCCCTTTTCTGGATAGAAACGGTGGAGATCCAGGGGCAAGCCGTGGTAGACCGTCCCCACCCAGCGGGCCTGGGGCAGCGGCAGCCGCTGGGCGTTGGAGATGGAGACCACCGGAATGTCCTGAAACTCGGTGTAGAGGGGCTGCAGCTCCGGAATGTCCAGTCGCCCGTGTAGGGTGGCCAAAAAAGAAACCTGCGGGTGGCGACGGGCCAGGGCATAGGGATAGTAGTCGATGTGGCCGTGGATAATGTCAAACTCGTCGGCCATCTGAAAGGCTTTCTCGACCATCAAAACATGAGGAGCCACTGTGTCGATGGCCGTGGGATCCAAACGCAAAGCCCGCTCCCGAAAGGGGATTAGACGCGCTTGGGTTTGGGAGTCGCCGCTGGCGAACAACGTCACCTCATGCCCCCGCCGCACCAGCTCTTCGGTGAGCCAAGACACAACCCGCTCGGTGCCGCCGTAGAGCTTGGGGGGCACACTCTCATGCAAAGGGGCAATCTGAGCAATGCGCATAGCCATCCTCCACACCGAATCATCACTGCTTAACGAAAACTTCTGCTGGCGCTCCGCCGCCGACCCTTGGGATCCCCTGTTGAGGGCACGCCATTCCTGGCTAGACTGTTCCAGAGTGAGCAGGAAAGGAGTTCGGGCTGCCGCCACCTGCCGGAGAGTTGAAGAGGCTTGAATGAGAACCCCAGCCATCACTTGCTCTTGCCCGCCGCAGCTTAATTTTCCTCCTCAGCGCTGGCTGTGGAGTTGCTTGGGAGCCATGGCCATAACGGCTCTCACGGCTGTTGCCGCTTGGGCGCGGCCAGTGCTGGAAGTACGCATGACCCTGGGTTTGCCCATCAGCCCCAACTACTGGTACATGGTAGCTCTCAGCCGGGCCGGCAGCCCTGGCCCTACCGCCAACTTGGTGGATCCCAACGTCCGTGTGGGGCCCAACGAGTACACCTTTGTGCGGGACTGGGATTACCTCATTCGGGTTACCCCCCTCAACGAAGAGTCGGTCTTGCAAGCCACCATCCAGCGGTTTGGAGAGCCGGAACGAGAGTTTGCCGTTGGCTTTAACCAGGTACGGGTTAATCGCCTTACCCGTGACCGCGATACCCTCAATTTCCAGATCGATATATCCGAGCTGCAGGGCCTTGATGGGCGAGACCAAGATATCCAGGTGGCTCTGCTCACCGCCCGTGCCCCCTTCCGCGTAGCCCCTGAAGAGACCAATCTGGCCATTGATGCCACCCGGGGGGATCTGCCCAATTTCTATCGCCTCAGCCTGTCCAATCAGCGGCAGGTGGTTGTGGACGACCCCCAGCGACAGGAGACGGTGCGCCGCAGCCGCGAATTGATCCAACAAAGTGGCTCCGGGGCTGCCCTCACTCGCGACCTCATTGAGGGCGGGGCTTTGGAGATTTTGGCCGCCAACATCCTCACCTTCGAGCTGCGCCTGGTGGATCGCTAGAGAGGGATCCCTCCCCCCTCGACGACTGGCATCGCTCCAAGACTGTCTCCGCAACCCGGCGGGAACCAAAAATAGCGACGAACCGGCCCGCCAGCCTCGGCAGAGGCGCCGGGGATTCAAGGGGAGTGCCAGGGCTTTACTCCCCCCCAGAGAAAGGGCCTGGAATTGGATCCAACATCACAAACAAAAACGACTCCAGCCCCGCCAGGTAGGTGAGCACTTCCTCCCGGGCCGCTTCCAGCTCTAACTTGTTGACCTGGGCCGCTTGCTCAATCAAGGCTTTCACTGCCGTTGGCCCATGCAACAGGGATCCCAGCCAAGCCATCTGAGGGGCTGAGATGGTCAGGCGCCCATAGCTGGATCCCGGCCAATTCATGGCAAACTCCAGCTTCTTCTCGTAGGCTTTGGCGAAGTTTTGGCGAAATTCGACGTTGTCGGCCAGGATGGGGTTAAGCTGCACCCTGCCCCCCAGCCAATCGGCGTCGCTCCAGGGCAAGACCAAGGAAGAGCCGGGGTGTTCCGCCCAAAAGTCAATGAGGCGATGGTTGGGGTAGATCAGCTCATAAAAGTGATTTTGATCCGCAGGCGAGAGCTTGTCCAACTCAGCTTGCAACCAGGGGGGCATGGCCCTCTCCTTGAACAAAAGCGCCGGATCCCAGTCGGCATAGTCCACCAGACAAACCAGGCCCAGCTCAGCTTCCTCGAGCATGCGCATCAGGTCGGGGATCAGGAAGCCCTTGTCTCCTGGCAAGAGGTAGTTGGCCCGGATGTTGGTGTCGTCTTTGTAGATCTCAGGGTTCCAGCGCAGGGCTGCCCGCATTTCGTCCGAGGCCAAACTGGCCATGAATTCCCGTACCCGCTGACAGGCCTCAGGAGTGGGTAGATCAAACAGCCCCAGCAGCCGAAACGCCTCTTGTAGGCGAAAGATCACCTCCCGCTGGTAGGCGTGGTGCAGGTTGGCCCGCAGGATCCCGTCAGGTTTGAGAACCCGCTTGAGGGCTTTTAGCCCCGCCACCGGATCGTCCAGCAGATAGAGCACATCGTTAAGGCTGATGAAGTCAAATTCCAACCCCAACTGTTCGATATCCAACAGGTCGAGAACATACAACTCCACCTCTCCGAAACCGTGGTAGCGCAAGCGTCGCTCCGTCACCCGTACCGACTCTGCCGACAGGTCGCACACCACCAGCCGCGCCCCCGGATTGGCCTCCGCCAAGATCAACGTTTCCCAGCCCGAGCCGCAGCCAGCATTCAAAATGAGAGCGCCTTCGCTGGGCACAATGGCGCGGGTGCGAGCGTACTGAGCCGTCGTCAAGCTCAGGCGGTACAACCCGTCAATGGCGTTGCGGCCCGAGGCCTCAATGGAAACATTGGGGTAGGGCAATTCTTCGTACAGTTGCCGCAAAGATTCCGCAGTGCTCCGCACCGCTGACCCGAACGAGCTGCTGGCCATAGGGCTCCACACCGCTACCGTGAAGGGATCCGCTGCAGGAAGCTGCCCTTTATGCTACCCGCGATCCCTTCCCCGCAGGAATGCCTCTAAGGCAGCAGCCAGGGTTTCATTCCCCTGCAGATCCAATCCATCCGGCCTCTGGGGTGGGTGGGCGGGATCCTGCAAAAAGTCCCAGGATCCTTGAAAAAACTCCTCTGGCGAGAGAATGCGATGCCAGCCATAGCGCTGCAGACCCTCAACCAGCAACGGCGACTCGGCAAACCCAGAGCGGGTAACACAGGCCATAGGTGTGCGGCTGCGCAGGGCCTCCGCCAAAGTGCCATAGCCCGGCTTGGACACCACCCAGCGGCAGAGGGGCATCACATCCACCGGTCGCCACACCCGCCCATCCAAAACCCGCAAGTTGGGCAAGGGGGGAGCTTCCGGATCAAAGGTGAGAAACTGCCAGTCGGGAAAATCTTGGAGCCGCTCGTAAGGAAACCCCCGTACCCCTAGCCCGCCAAAGGTGAACAAAGCCCTGGGTTGATCCGGGTGTAACCCCAACTGGGCGGCGACCTCTTCTGGTGGGTAGCGGGGATCCGATCCCGTCAGCCCCACCTCCTGCTGACGCGGAAAAGCGCTAGTGCTCCGCACCGCTGACGCGACCATGCTCTCGCTAAAGGGCAGGCGAAACAGAAGGTCACATTGCCCATAGAGCTCCCGAACCCAGGCCACAAACGGTTGAAACTCAGGGCCGTATTCTTGGTAGATGAAATCCCAGCCAAAATTACTGGCCATCCAGCAAGGGATCCCAGCAGCCTGGGCAATCGCCGCAGCAATGGGCGGCACATCCGCCAACACCAAAGGCACCCCCTGGGCTCGAATGAAATCCGCTTCTTCTCGAACAAGCTCCGCAGCGCTGGCTTTAAACGCCTTGAGGGCAGCCAACGTAGCCGGCAGATCGGCCTGTAGCCCATCCGGCTGCACCACCCCCACATCCAACGCCCGCGGCCGATGGAGAAACTTCCCCTCCACGTAACGCTCCAGGAGCCAGCGGGGAGCCGGCGTAACAAAGATGGGCAGAACATGGGGATCCCGCCGCAGCAAAGCATTCACGACCGCCGCCAGACGGGTAACGTGCCCAAACCCGTGAGCTGTTGCCGCCACATACAGAGGAATGGGATTCATTGTGCTCTGCACCGCTAACGCGATAGGACTCCGTCCCGCTAACGCGATAGGACTCCGTCCCGCTGGCGCGAACGCAACCGCCTCAGGACAGAACAGGATCCGCGGGGGGCTTTTCCCTATGGGATCCCCACAGATTGCTGGCCAAAATCAGACCCAGGCCCAGCACGGATCCCAGCGCAATCCTCTCGCCCAACAGCACCGCAATCAACCCCAACGACAAAAAGGGCGTCACATACACCCAGTTGGCCAGGGATCCCCGATGGCCCGCCAACTCCAGAGCCCGCAGCCAAAACACAAAAGTTAAGCCCATCTCCGCCAGACCAATGTAAGCCGCCCAACCCAGCCCCGCAACTGTCCAAGAGACCTCCTGAAACGGCAGCAGTAGCAGGCCATAGAGGCTGCCGAAGAGAAACCCCATAAACAGCTTCAGCACCGCATCTCGCCCATCCCGCACATTGAGCAGCCAGTAGAGCGCCCAGATTCCAGAGCTGCCCACCGCCAGCAGCACCCCCCAGGGATCCTCCACCTGCAAGGTGCCCCAGGATCCCCCCGTAGCCACCAGCACCACCCCCAGCAGGCTCACCCCCAAGGCCAACACCAGCCGCCAGCGAAAGCGCTCTCCCAACAGCGGCACCGCCAAAAGAGCCAGCACCAGCGGCCAGGTGTAGTTCAAAGCCATCGCCGCCTGAGCCGACAGGCGGTCATAAGCCTGGAACAACACCCCATAGTAGCCAAGGGGGTTGAGCAGCCCCTGAAGAGCCGATAGGCGGACTTGGGATCCCTTCTGCTTGCCGATCAACCTCGCCCGCCCTGTAACCACCAAAACGATCCCCAGGATCAAGCAAGAGCTCAATGCCGAAAAAATCAGCAAGACCGTCGGCGACAGGTGCTGCAACCCAAACTTAAAAGCGCTGGCAGCCGTGGCCCAGCCCAAGATGGCCGCCGCCAGGTAAACATAGGCTCGCCAGGGATCCCTAGGCATCAAAAGCTGTCGAGATGGTGCTCCGCACCGCTACCGCCGTCCTCTGGCTTCGACTTAGCTCCGGTGGGAAGGCCCAGCCGCGGTGCCACCACCCAGGCGTAGAGCAGGTAGCCCAACCCCGCCACCACCGCCCACCTGAGAACAGTGCCGAAAACCCGGAAGAACAGCCCAACCAGAAGAATACAGCCCAGAATGGCGAAGACCGTCACCAGTGGACGCCCCCAAGTCTCAATCCAAGCTCGAACGGCACTTTTCCCCCGAGACGCAACGGATGTTCCCGACTCCCGAGAGGCTGCAGCCGCCTGCTCCAGTTCACGCTCAAGCTGTTTCAGCCGTTCTTGTTCTGAGAAAGAGAGATCGGACATAGAGAGCAGTCTCCAGCGGTGTCACCTCCATCTTACGAGCTGCTCCCGAAGATGGGCAGACTAAGCCCGCGCCGAAGGGATCTCCTGAACCATAGCCCGGAACACATCCAAAGCCGGGCCAGGGCGACGGTTAGGACGCGGAGCCGAGATCTCATTGGGCACAAAAGGCTTCTCCACCACCACCTTGGGCTTGTTGGCAGGAGCAGTTGCTGTAGCCGCAGGAGCAGAGCTGGGAGAAGCTGGTGCAGAACGAAAAGGCCCGGTAACAAAATCCACCAAGCCGCCGAAGAGAATGCCGAAGAAGGAGAACAGGCCGCCGAAAAGCTTTTTGAGGATACCCATAGCTAATTGCAAAGAGATGAGGTGAGAACTTGTCGATGTTATGTCGATGTTGTGAAGTTATACAACTCGACCTTCATTATTGTTAAAAGGTAGCCTCTTGGCCATGAGTAGATATACTCCTTTTCTTAGGCCTGGGGATCCCCCACCCGCCTGCCCTCGGCGTCAAATCGCTGTAGGGGTAGGGTCAACTCCAGCTCTTGCAGCTCCAAAGGTTGAGAGACCCCCCTGCCGCGCCCCAAAGCAAAGCCATCCGCCGCTGCCGGGTTCACGTCATAGCCGATATCTGCCATTGCTTCGACGGTGAGAATGCTTAAGGGGTTGGCTACCCCCCGGTCGATGCGGCTGGTCATCAGCTCGCGGCCCAAGACATTCTCCCGCCAATGGGAATCTCGGGATCCCTCCCCAAACTGGTTCTCCAAGGGCACAGAGGGCGCGTTTCCTCCCAGCCTAGTGAAGGCGCTGACTGCCCTGGGGCCGATAAAGCGGGGATCGTAGCCAGGGGGCGTAGGCTGATCCCGTCCCACCAAGCCCACCGTTAGCCCCTTGGGATCCCAGACGATGGGCAAGAAGCCCAAGGCATGGCCCAACTCGTGCAGGGCGGTAATGGGCAGATCCCCTCGTTCTTCCAGGGCAGATAGATTTTGACTGTTGAACAGAACTACGGAGTAAAAAGGCAGACCATTAGAGGCCCGTACAAAACAGGGAGCAGCTCCCCCCAAAATTCGCTCGTCGCCGAGATTTCTGGCCCGCACCTCCACCAACAGATCGTCGATGGGGAAATTGAGTGGCGTGCTGGGAAACCCTCGATCACATTCGTCGGCCCGAATAGTGGTGGGGGGCAGATCCGGCTGGTCGCCAACGATGATCTGTTGCCAGCGCAGAGCGGCATTGCGGACGATCGACTGCTGGGTGGGGGTGAGACTGTTGTCGGGAAAGCGAACGTCAATGGTGAACTGGGAAGCAGGCGCAGTCGTTGGCGAGGGCAAAGGGGCAGGAATGACAGTCGGAGTAGGGGTGAGAACAACAGTTGGAGTAGAGGTGGGAATGACGGTTGGAATGGGAGTGGGAATGACACTCACAGAAGAGGAACCACCACTTCCCCCGCAGGCCTTGAGCGCCAGTACCAGAAGCACAGCCACCAGGGATCCAAGCAGACGCAGACCCCATACTTTCCCCAGAAGCTGTCGCTGCCCCGAAAAAACCTTCACACCACCCCCAAACGCAAAGAGCCTCACGGCCCAGTTGGATCATACCGGTTGCGACCCTCCTCCTGAGCATGATTTGCGTCACACCGCACCGGTCAACTTCAAGGCCGGGAAGAGGTGGGTTTGGAGGTCTATATTTTCAGGTCAGGATCTCTCAATCTGAGGAGTCGGAAGAGTTTTCCTCTTCTATGCCCCAGCCCGCAGCCAAAACATCCACCGCTGCCCGCAGCGCCTGGTTATCCCCCAAGAGCTCCTCGGGATCCGAACGCGGCTCCACCAGGGGAACCAAGCGCAGAATACGTCCGTCCTGAACCAAGTCGATAACCACGCCCGGCTGCTCCTTGCCCAGGTTGGCAATCTCTTCTTCGGAAGCGGGATCCCGCAGACAGGCATAGTCAAAGCTGTTCACATTTAAGTAGAGGCTACGGTTTACCACCAGTGTGGCAGCAGTGGGATCCTGAAAAACATCCACCACGCAGCCTTCCCCTTGCTTCCGCACTGAGCCATCGACGATATCAAAGTAGCGAACACGGGCCAAATCGGATAGGAGTCGGTAAATATCCCGCTTATTGACCAGAGTTCCCGTATTCACAATACAGGGGGCACAGGGATGAGTGTCTGTCATAGGGCAGTCGGTCTCGAAAGGTCAATAGATTGAGAGCAAGCAAAGGAAAGCAAAATCAATAGTGTCTGCAAACCATCTCCAGAAACATCAATCCTCGGCAATTCTAGGCGCGGTTATAGCTGACAAGCAACAGAGACCCCAACTTAATCCCTAACTTCACAAAAACTTTAATCGGCTAAAGAGGGAAGAAGTAGCCTGCCCTGCCTTACCAAGTTAAGCCACTGCAACAACAGAACAACTCCCTCCATTTCGCCTACCCAGCGCTCAAACTGCTCTTGGGGAAAACTCAGTCATAACTTTGGTTTTATCGACTCTATCACAGCCTTCCCGAAAAGGGCACAGGTCACTACTAATCGCTACTAAGGTGCAATCTCCAGACAAAAGGGACAGAGGCTGTCCGGCAGGATTCTACCTGCATCTTGTGGGAAGGCAAGTAGCTGAGCAGCTTTAGACTCTAGATATTGTAGATGAACCCCGAACAGACCGTCTTCGATTCAGAACTCTCCCCTTGGCTTCTTAGGAAGGATAGCATAGGGTACCAAGCCCGCTGCCTAGAAATAGCGTTGACTCTTCGCCGGAGACGACTTTTGCCGTGGTAACCACTCCCCAACGCCAGACTCTGCCGGTTGTCGATTTTGCCGCCTTCCAGAAAGGAACGGCAGGTGAGCGGGAGCAGTTTGTCCGCCAGGTGGGGGAAGCCCTGCAGCAGATTGGCTTTTTTGCCTTGGTCAACCATGGCCTATCGCCGGAATTGATCCGGGAAGCCTATGAAGCCGCAGAAGCCGTTTTTCTTTTGCCAGAGCCAACCAAGAGAGCCTATGAGGATCCGGCCCTGCTGGGGCAACGAGGGTACACCCCCTTTGGCAAAGAACATGCCAAAAATCACCCCTACCCTGACTTGAAAGAGTTTTGGCACATCGGGCGCGAAGGGGATCCCCACCTTCCTGCCAACATCTGGCCTCGGGAGGTGCCCCAATTTCGCAGGGTGATGCTAGAGCTGTTCGCCCAATTGGAAACCTGTGCCCAGGGACTGTTGCAAGCAATCTCTCTGTATCTGGGGGAGCCTGCCGAATACCTGCCCAAAGCGGCGGAAGGAGGAGCCAATCTCTTGCGGGTGATTCACTATCCGCCCCTTCCCGCTGAAGCCCCTCCCCAGAGTTTACGAGCTGCAGCCCATGAAGACATCAACTTGATTACGCTCTTGTGTGAAGCCACCGCACCAGGTCTAGAGCTTCTGCAACGAGATGGATCTTGGCTGCCCATTTCGGCTCTGCCCGGTCAGATCATTGTCGATGCTGGGGATATGCTGCAAAACCTCACCAATGGCCTGTTGCGCAGCACCACCCATCGGGTGACCAACCCCGACAACCCTCAAGAATGCCGCTTTTCCATTCCCTTCTTTGTGCATCCGCGGCCAGAGGTGGATCTCACACCCTTGCCGACTTGTGTGGCCCGCACCGGCGGGATCCCTCGGTTCCCTTCCCTGACTGCCGGAGAATACTTGGCCCAGCGGTTGAGGGAAATCGGCCTGGCCGAGGCAGGATCCCCGCCCCAGCATTGATCCCAACTGGGGGTCTCTATGGTTCGGATCCCGGCCTTGCCCTACGAGTATGAAGTTCCCGGCCTGTCTCAGTTGGCCCTGGTGATCATCGATATGCAGCGAGATTTCCTGGATCCGGGCGGCTTTGGGGAAATGTTGGGCAATGATGTCACCCAACTGGGATCCATTGTGCCCACCCTGGAGGAACTGCTGGACTTCTGTCGTCAGAAGGGCCTAACCATCATCCACACCCTGGAGGGTCACCAGCCAGATCTCTCCGATTGCCCGCCCAGCAAGCGCAAACGCGGCAAGGGATCCCTGACCATTGGGGATGAAGGCCCTATGGGGCGGATTTTGATTCGCGGAGAGCCGGGCAACACCATCATCCCTGAGCTTGCTCCGCTTGCGGGAGAGATCGTCATCCCCAAACCCGGCAAGGGGGCTTTCTACGCCACCGAGCTGCAAGAAATCTTGCAAAAGCGCGGCATCACCCACCTGCTGTTCACCGGGGTAACCACAGAAGTCTGCGTGCAAACCACAATGCGCGAGGCCAATGACCGCGGCTATGAGTGCCTGCTGGTGGAAGATTGCACCGCCAGCTACTTCCCAGAGTTCAAGCAAGCCACCCTGGAGATGATCCGGGCGCAAGGGGGCATCGTCGGCTGGACGAGTTCTGCTCAGAACATCCAAAAAGCGTTATCGGGTTTACAGTGAGTGTGAATAACCCAACAAGCGTGAGGCTGAACCGATGACACTGGCTCAGGAGGCAACTGCCCAAGTCCCCGCCTTTTGCGAAGGGATCCAGTACTTCGGGGATCCCTGGCCGGAATTTGACCGCCTGGGCCAGGCCCCTGCAGTGGATGCCGGCACCGGGAAACTGAGGGATCCCGGCAGTCGTATGGCCGCCTACCAAACCTTGCTCTATGCCGATGCCTTGCGCTACCTCACCCTGCAAATGACCGCCAGCAAAGCCTCAGGCCACCCAGGGGGATTTGCCAGCCAAGCAGAAGCCTATGCAGCTCTGGTGTACCTGGGCCAGAAGAACATCCCCACCGAAGTTGGGCACCACGCGCCGGGCTTTTACGCGGCCATGTTTTTGGATGGATCCCTGGCCGAGATGGGCATCCACACCGTCGCCGACCTGCGGGCCCGTTTTCGAGAGCGGGAAGGGCTGTTGGGTCACCTCTCTGGCTACATTCCCGGACTGCTGGCGCCGGCTGGGCCGCTGGGGCAGGGGCAGCACTTTGCCATGGCGGGGGCATTACTCTACCCGGATCGCCTCTTCCCGGTCACGATTGGGGATGGCGGCCTGGGGGAGCCCTATGTGATGAGCTCCATGATTCACTTCCACACGGCTTTCCCGCAGCGCACCAACTTCCTGCCGGTGCTGGTCTGGAACGGCTACAGCCAAGAGCACCACAGCATGATCTCCACCGCCAGCAACGCCCAGATGGCCGAGTATTGGCGGGGCAACGGCTTTGAGGAAGTGGTGTTGGTGGATGCCAAGGACTTTGACGATGCCCAACAGCCTGGCCCTTACGTCGACAGCACTCAGTTTTCCCTAGAAGCCCGCCTTGCCTTTGCCCAAAGGGTGCTGATCGAAATGGAGCGAGCCATCCAATCAGCCCTGAGCGGACAATTAACGGTTTTCATCCTCAAGCAACTGAAGGGGGCTGGGGTACATGCCAAGGGATCCAAGTCCCACAACCTCTACGGCCACCACACTCTGGATCACCCGGACATTGTGGCGGCTCTGCGGGCGCGGGCCTTACATCCGGCAGCTTGGGCCCTGGTGCGACAAAACTGCCAACGGGCAGCCGGGGGGCCAGCCGCCAAGGTGGCGGTTACAGAGTTCGTTCGGCCTTTGCCGCCTTTGGGATCCCTAAACCTAACGGAGTTTCCCCTAGGGGACAAGCAGGTTTCCACCACGGCCATCGGATCCCTCGTGGTGCAGGTGGGGCAGAAGGATCCCGACTTTTTGGTGGCCAATGCCGACGGCAACGAAGCTTCCGGCATTGCCAATGTGAACCAAGGTCTCAAGGTGATTCACCCCACGGTGGATCCCTTATACAACCAACAGCCCCAAGGACAAGTCTATGAGCCCCTGAGCGAAGATGCCTGCGCAGGACTGACGGCGGGCCTGGCGCTCTTCGGCGGACGCTCCCTGTGGTGCTCCTACGAGTCCTTTGCCGTCAACGGCCTACCCATCTGGCAGACGGTAACCCAAGCCATGGCGGAGCTACGCCGGCCCACCCCCTCGGCCATTGCCCTCTTCACTGCCGGCGCTCTGGAACAGGGGCGCAACGGCTGGACCCACCAACGCCCGGAAATTGAAGCCTACCTGGCAGCCATGATGCGCAACGGCAACGTCTTCCCCCTCTTCCCGCCGGATGCCAACTGTGCCCAAGCTGCCTACGAATGGGCCCTATCCACCTGCAACAAAGGGATCCCTATCATCGCCAGCAAAACCCCCCTGCCCATCCGCACCACCCTCGAACAAGCCCGCCAAGCAGTAGAGCAGGGCTGCACCGTCCTTCAGGAACTTCCTGGATCCCGCACCGTCGTCTTTGCCGTGGTGGGGGATATGATTCTCCTGCCCGTGTTCGAGGCGGCTGAGCAGCTCCAAGCCCAAGGGATCGGCTGCAAGATCGTCTCGGTGATTAACCCCCGCCGTCTGTATCGCCCCGGCGACGTGGCTTGGTCCACCTGTGCCCAGCCAGATGGGGAATTCATGTCCGACCAAGAATTTGCCGCTTGGTTTGCCGGCGAGGCCCTCATCGGCGTAACAGGCGGATCTAGCCTGATGCTCGAACCCTTGATGTTGCGCTATGCCGGCCCGCGGGATTTCTTCGCTTGGAAACGCGGCGAAACCACCGCCACCCCCGCCGAATTGATGGACTACAACGGCCTGACAGCTCAGGCACTGTCAGAACGAGCCAAGCAACTGCTATGCTGAGGGCGAGCTTTTAGCTTGGTTAGCATTGTCCACCTTATTTTTTCCTATGACTGCGGCTAGATATCTCCGAGAGAAGCTTGAGAGGATGTCTCCCACCGAGAGGGTAGAGCGAGTTGTTGTCCAACACTTTGCTTCTCCTCTCCTGCAGGCGCTTGGCTTTGACGACTCGGAAATTAGAGAAGAATTCGAGACAGGTTGCGGCCAGGTCGATCTCGCAGCAAGAAAGAACGGAGATCCTGAAGATATTTTCTTTAGATCCCCGAAGAATCCCTACTTGCTTTTGGAGGCAAAATCTAGAGCAGTTAATCTCAGAGAAGGATCTTGCTATAGAGATGCAGTTTGTCAGATAGAAAGTTACTTGCTTGCCAAGGACTGCAAATCTGCAAAATGGGGAATTATCACCAATGCAAATAACATCCAGCTTTGGAGGAAGCACGGAAAAGTCGTTCACCCCGCTACAGCAAACCTTGATATTAGCTCAGATAACATTGAGAGCATAGTGCGTAACTTGCGAGACAAGATAGAAAACTATGAGCGCGCTCTGACTGTATGCGTGTATAACAATAAAGGGGGCGTAGGCAAAACAACAACAGTTATTAACCTTGCAGCAGCACTAGCAACAAAGAGAAAGAAAGTCTTAGTTGTTGACTTTGATTCCCAAGGAGATCTGACAAGAAGCTTGGGAGTTACTACTGGAAAAATTACACTGACGCAGTGCTTAAAGGATCCCAAAATAGATGTTCATTCCGTTGTCCAAACATACAGACTCAAGACAGTTAGACAAGGCAAACAGAGTATAGTTTCCATCTTTGACATCATCCCAAGAGACCCTGAACTGGAAACGTTAACTGATAGCCAGGCGGTAGCATATATCCAGAAGGGAACTCGGCGCCTTCGCGATCTGATTGCCCCTCTTCGCAATGAGTATGATTACATCCTAATTGACTGCCCAACTCAATGGCTTTACTTTAGCCAGAGTGGTGTTTTTGCTGCCGATGTTATTTTGATACCTACCCGCCCCGACGATCTGTCTTCCCTGAATAATGCTGCTAGAGTAATCACCAGATTTGTTCCAGAAACTGCTAGGTCACGACAGGATGGTGGCCCCAGGACTTTGCCTATCTTTTTCAATGGCGTCCCCTCAGAAAGCGAAAACACTATTAAACGAGCAAATGATGAGATAGAAAAAATTGTCAGCCAAGAGAGAAGCATGAACCTACTTCCATATTTCTGGCCGCATTTTAAGAGAGGTAATGAAAACAAAAGCATTTTTAGGATACCTGACTATGCAGTGATATCCTCTGCAAGCTTTGATCGAAGGCCTGCCGTCTTTAATCGGAGAGTTTTAGAATACTACCAGAGTCTTGCCCGTGAGTACTTTATCGATGAGTGAGTTTTCAGATCTAGGTAGATTGGTTAACTTACCCCTTGAGAGCATTACGCCCGCCGATGGGTTTTCTGCTCCCTCCTTCCTTGTTGCCGCAGCCGCAGATCAGCTAAGGGCGACAGGAGGACACAACTGGGTTCCTCTGCTGGTGGTCGAGGCTGGCGACTATCAGTACAAGGCCATTGGTAACCATTTTGTCTATGCAGTTGCTCAAGAAGCGGGACTGGAAAGGCTATGGTGTATCGTTGTCGATCCTGATCCAGAGCAGGTTAAGCAGGCCCAGATTCTCGCCAAAGAAATTGTTCCGAAGGTAAATTTGACCAATACATCGAGAGAGACTATCTTGGCTGCGCTAAGATACCTAGCCGAGCAACCCAGCAGTCCCCTCAAGGGAGTCGATGTAACCATTGCAGCTGCCCGGATTGCAGACGCGGATAGAAGTTGGTGGCAGGACTTAACCCCCATAACCAAGCTTGGGTGCAAAATTACGCGAGGCAAAAAACTGGATGCCCTATCGGAAGTATTTTTCGTAACTCCTACAGCGTTGCCCCCTACTCTGAAGAAATCATCCAAGAGATCTGCGGCATCCGCTGGCGCGAAGAAAGCGACCTCAACTCGCTCGCGGAAAAAAGGAGAGAGCTGAAAGGGATCCCTTCAAAAACATATTCTCCTCTCCACATCACCGAGGCCCGACTCCGATTGCTGTGGGATGCCTGCCTCAAGCCTCCCTTTGAATGGCTACTGCCACCCAAACAGCCTTGGCCGCTCTCAACAACAGCCTCCATGGCAGGTATGCTCTGCTTACCTAGGACGACCGGATCCATCTGGAGCTCATGCACAGGATGATCACCAGCATCTTGGAGATCGACCTGACCCAAACCGTCCGGTATTATCTTGACCACAGGGATCCCCCCCTTATCGCCTGGATCCTGGGCCGTGATCAAGCGCTCCAGACCTGTTGAAACCTCATATTGTTCAGGGTCAGGCCCCATTGGGATCCAACGCTGCCACAGATCCGAGGCTTTGTAGCTACAGAGTTTGAGGACTCGATAAACTTATGAGGTCGAAGCTCAACGGCTGGAACCGGTAGGATTGACTTATCTTTGGCCGGTGTCCTGTTAGGAATGGATCATGGCGCTTTACGACTGCGACTTTTATGCCTGGACGCAAGAGCAAGCCGCACTGCTGAGATCGGGGCAGTGGGATCGATTGGATATTCCCAACTTGGTGGAGGAGATTGAGACTTTGGGCAGGCAAGAACGCCGCGAATTGGTGAATCGGCTAGGGATCCTGGTGGGCCATTTGCTAAAGTGGCAGTTTCAGCCTCAACAACGAAGCAAAAGTTGGACAGCCACAATCATCGAACAGCGGCAAGAGGTGCAGGAGTTAATTGCGGATAATCCCAGCCTTAAGTCTTATCTGGTTGAAGCAATGAATAAAGCTTATCAAAAGAGCGTCCTGCTGGTGGTTAAAGAAACGCCCCTATCTCTGGACGATCTGCCTGCCCAGTGTCCCTACACATTGGATCAGGTGATGGATCCCGACTTTTACCCCGAACAGGAGAATTCCCAGTGACGCTAGACCTCGATACTTATGCCCATACTTAAGAAGGCGATGGCACTACATGAACTTTGCTAGCTTTGCTCCTTGTGTTAACTCTGCTGGCCCTAGCAGCTCAATTTTCTCACTCCGATGTTAGATGCTCTCTTCAAAATAATCACTATCAATCTTCTTTACCGGATACAATGAAACTGTAGATACGCCAACGTCGTGCTCAATCATTAGATTTGTTAGTTGTTCGCCGTCAATCAAAACAATCTTACTGCCGATCTGCGAAACGTAGCTGCTAGCGTCTTCAGTAAACCTGGAGGTAGTGATAAAAATACCCTTGTTTGCTCTTTGAGCCTGTAAAGCACCCACAAACTGCATGACATCAGGACGACCTACCGGATTGCTATCCCAACGCTTTGCCTGAATATACACAACATCAAGACCGAGTTTGTCCTCTTTGATGATCCCATCAATTCCACCATCGCCACTCTTGCCAATTGCTTTGCCCGCATCTGCTCGTGAACCTCCATAGCCCATTTTGACCAGCAGTTCCACAACAACCTTTTCGAAGAAGGCGGGCGATACTTTCTTTAGCTTGGCAAGCAATTCGTCAGCCAGTTTGTCACGGAGACTTTCATATGCAGCTTCTAACTGCTCTAATGGTGTCGCTGCCGAAGTCTCTGATAAAGCTTTTTGTTTGCTTGCCTTGTTGCTGCTTCTTGTGTCTTTGGGCCCCTCAAATTCTCGGAATTCAGGATATTGCCTGAGTAACTCTACATTGATGGTTTTGGGCTGTTTTTCAAGAAGATCTCTTCCGCGGTCAGTAATTTGGTAGAATCCTCTGCGCGTTGTTTCCAGCAGCCCTGCCTTTTTCATATAAGTTGCAGCCCAGCCGACGCGATTGACAAAGGTTGGCTGTACACCGCTCGGCAGCATCTCCCTGAGATCGTCCTCTGTGAGGCCCAGTTCCTTTGCCAGAACTTCAACAGCTTCGCTGGTTGATATTTCGGTTTCTTTACGTGCTGCAAACTGGAGAAGTGGCAACATCAAGCTCTGATAATCGGGAACGGCCATTTGTAGAACCGATGTGAAGACAGGGATCTCAAACCGAAGTAGGTTCCACCCATAACTTTACGCCAACCCTCTGCTGCAAGCCAGCTAGGGTATCTGTCAGGCTCGGAAACCTCTGACAAGAGTTTGGCATGGATGGCTCAGGCGTGATTTGAACACGCGACCAAGGGCTTATGAGTCCCCTGCTCTACCGCTGAGCTACTGAGCCAGGATAGTGCTTAACTAGAATAGCACTCTTGGGCCGGAACTGCGCCTCAGAAAATCCCCTCAGCCCCCTCTCGGGAAGAAGCCCCAGACAAGGCAATGCCTATCGGCAGGCCAGGGCAGCTTCATAAACCCGTCGGTTGGCCGCGAGAGACTTCTCCAAATCCACCAGTGGGCGAGGGTAGTCCACCCCCAATCGGACTCCAAATTGCTTCTGCTCGGCAGCAGTGAGGCGATAGGGCTCGTGGATTTTATCCCCCGGGATCCCGGCCAATTCCGGCAACCAGTGGCGCAGATAGTCTCCTTTGGGATCGTACTCGCGAGATTGCTTGGGGATGTGGAAGTAGCGGAAGCCGCGGGCATCGTTCCCTACGCCGGCGGTGTAGTTCCAATTGCCGTAGTTGCTGGCCACGTCGTAGTCGATGAGCAGCGACTCAAACCACTCAGCGCCCATGCGCCAGTCGATGCCCAGGTTCTTGGTCAAAAAGCTGGCCACATTCTGCCGTCCCCGGTTGGACATAAATCCGGTAGCCGCCAGCTCCCGCATGTTGGCATCCACCAAGGGGTAGCCCGTCTCACCCCGACACCAAGCCTGAAAGCGCGGCCAATCCTGCTGCCAAGGGATAGGGATCCCTTGGATCCCAGAGGGACGGAACAGTTTGGCGCCGTGCTTGGCCAAGATAAACCGAAAATAATCCCGCCACAGCAGCTCGAACACCAGCCAGTAGGTGGACTCATTGCGCACCCGCTCCTGCTCGTAACGCTTGACCTCGGCATAGACGGTGCGAGGGGAGATGCAGCCCAGGGCCAACCAAGCAGAAAGCCGGGAGCTATCGTCGGGATCCAACATGCCGTTGCGGGTTTCTTTGTAGATGCGCAGCCGATCCCGATCCCAAAAGTAGGTTTGCAGGCGGGCATGGGCAGCAGTGCTGCCGCCAAGGTAGGTGAAGCGGGCCCGTGGATCCCCGGCAGGTGGGGATAGCCCCAGCGAGGCCAGGGTGGGCAGAGGGCCGGGATCCAAACCCGATGGCAGGGGGGGGATCGAGGGAATGGGCAAGGGATCCCGGATGGGGGTGCTCCCCTCGACTTGCTTTCGAAAGCGGGTGAACAGCTCCGGCAGTTGCGAGAGACAAAAGAGGAGATCCTCAGGGTGATAGAGGGTATGGCCCCAATCAACCTGCAGCCGGATCCCCAGAGACCGCAAAGCCCGCTCAACAGCAGCCGCCACCTCCTTCTCCTCGGTGCCCACCTCTTCATGGGCATAGACCGCCTCGACCCCCCACTCCTGTGCCAAGGTGGGGATCACCTGTTCTGGCTGTCCCTGGCGGATCACCAAATCCGAGCCGCGCGACCGCAACTGCTGCCGCAGATCTGCCAAACTCTCCAGCAAAAACTGACCGCGGAAAGGGCCGGTTCTGGGGCGGAGCCCAAGGGAAGTCTCGCCGAACTGGCGGGGATCCAAGCAATACAAGGGGATCAAAGGGGATCCCTGTTGGCAGGCCCGCGTCAGCGGCTGGTGATCCAGCAGGCGCAAGTCGGTGCGAAACCACAGCAGGACGGTCATTCTGCAGCTACCCTACACGGATCCCGCGGACTCAGACTTGGACACCCGAACCCCAGCTGGACGCCCCAGCTCAGGGCTGGGAACAAAATGAGGCACATCGGCAGCCGGGATGTGAACAGGGGCCTTGGTGCGCGGATGATAGGTTTGCCGGGCGGGACGATGGCGCAGCGAGAACGTGCCAAAGCGAGCCAGCCGCACGGATCCCCCCTGGGCCAGGCATTGGCTAATGCTGTCCAGCATAGCCTCCAGAGCAGCAGCAGCCATTTCCACGGTCAGGCCATCCACCTGCGCGGCCATCTGGCGGGCCAGCAAACGGCGAGTCAAATGAGGAGGAGAAGCCACCGACCGACCCTCTAGACAACAGAACACAGACAGGGGCTTAGAGCACCTCCAGTTCACTCTCGAAAAACCAATGTCGAGAGCGATCGGGAAACTCCAGAATGTAGCCGACACCGCTGCCATCGACCACACGCCGTGCCAGCACCACAGCCTCTTTGCCCACCAGAGCGCTGAGGTTTTCTTGTCCGCGATCCTGGACAGAGCGAACTTTGACCTTATTTCCAACCTTGATCGCCATAAAACCGCGAAGAGACTTACCACTCAAGATGGTACGGCAAAAGTCCCCTTGCCGAGCTCCTGCCGCACCTCTGCTGGGGTTGACCCCGATGGGATTGCTAGAATGGGGTCAGAGTGCCGTGCCCCAGGGAAGACTGCCTCCGTGATTGCCCTTTCCCTCAAACCCGCCCACTGCTCCTGGAGCGTTATCAGCTTTCCCTCCACCCTCTACACTCAGCCTGTCCTCGATCTCTTGATCTCAAAAGTCCCTCCTGCCTGGAGAGCGGAAATACGT
Source organism: Synechococcus sp. R60.1 (assembly GCF_047461835.1). Classification (NCBI taxonomy): domain Bacteria; kingdom Bacillati; phylum Cyanobacteriota; class Cyanophyceae; order Synechococcales; family Synechococcaceae; genus Synechococcus; species Synechococcus sp. R60.1. Next base: position 24,797 of record NZ_JANSIA010000019.1, read on the forward strand.
TTGGGCCTACAGGAAGCAATCATCAATGCCGTCCGCCACGGCAACGGCCTCGATCCCAACAAGAAAGTGATCATCGAGTACGCCAGCTCGGAGCCCTTTTACCAATGGCTGGTGCGGGATCAAGGGCCCGGCTTTTGTCCCCAAGAGAAGCTCCACCGATGCCAACATAACATCTTGGAAACCGAAGAGTCGGGCCGAGGAATGCTGCTGCTCACCCAAATCTTCGACTTTGTGGAGTGGAATGAAACAGGCAACCAGGTCTACCTGGCCAAATACATCCACGCCAACTGCCGGGATCCCTGGATAGTCTGACCCTCAATGCCACTCCCAAAACAGCTTGCCCATTTGGGTAATCTGGCAGCCCCGATCGGGGTAGGGAGCTTCAGAAACCGCTAGGGCTGTGGTGGCGAAGGCAAAGCGCGTGGATGCCCAGCGGGATCCCTTAGCGCTCCGCGCCGCTGACGCGACCGGGTCGGGCAGCTCGCTTTCCAAGAGCAACCCCAGGGATCCATAGCCATAGCCCAAATTGCGGTGGGGCAGGGAAGCCACCAACTTGCGCCAGGCGCGATTTGCACTCAAGGGGGGATCCGCGAGGGCCGTCTCCAGAGCCCCCAAAGAAGAGGCCAGGTAGGAATAGCCTTTGCGATCGGCATGATACACCTGTGCCGGCAGCGGGATCCCTGGCAGCGTTTGGGGGAGAGCCTCTGCCGCCTGCAATGACGCGGATCCTCCCTTCCCGCTGACTTCCAGCGGCTCGCCTGCCAACACAGGGATCTCCGGTCGATGGATAGAGCGGTGAGGACTCCGTCCCGCTGTCGCCACCGGCGGGGGTTCTGACGGCAAGGACTCCGTCTCCCCCGCAGGAGTGGTCGGTTGGGCCCAGGCAGTGGCGGTGCCGCGCTTCGTTGCCAGAGAGATTACCTGCCAGCCTTGGGCGCGTGCCCGCTCATCCAAGTCGAAATAAGGACTCCGTCCCGCTGTCGCGACCGACTCATCCGGCAGCTTACCGACCCACAGCCAGGCTGGATCCCCGTCGCCGGGCAAAAGGGCAAAGGCAAACTCTCCCCGTTCCGGCAACAGACGCTGCCAGTCCAGCGCCACCTGAGATTGCAAGCGCTGCAGCCACTGGCCGGGATCCACCCGCAATCCCAGGGGATTTAGGGGCTGGATCTGCCCCAGGCTCTGCCAAACTGAGGCCAGATTCTCTCCGGAAATCAGCGCCAAGGTCTCATCCGGCAGATGTTGAAGGATCTGCGGGCGAAAGGCTTCTGCCGCCGGCAAGGAGAAGCCAGCGGGCGCATGCCAGAGGGCAGCACTTTCGGCCACCAAGCCCTGGAAGTTCACCCCCAACCCCAGCCCTACCGCCTGCAACGTCAGCCCGTCTGGAGAAACCGCCTCTGGATTCTGCCAGAAGGCCCAACCCACATGCGCCTCCCGCAAGGGCTGGATGACCTGCTGAAACAGAGGCTGAGCCACCAGAGACAACTGCGGCAACTGCCAAGCATCGATTGCAGCCCGAATGGCAGCAGGCTGCTCCGCCAGCAACACGTATTGCTCGCCGAAAACGGCTGCCGAGAACCCCTGCAGGCCCGGAATCGGGCTAGACACCACCTGAATGCCCTTGTAAGTGTCCACCTGCACCGGCCTCCCGGCCAAGCTCTGCCGTTCCCACAACAGGTTCAGCTCAAACTGAGAGAGCGCCGCATCCCGCGTTTCCAGGGCAACCAAAGTGCCCCACTCCGGCAAACTGGCCAAGAGGGTGCTCCTCCCCAGCCAGGGCCGCACCTCCCGCTCAAAATCAAGGGATCCCCCGGCCAGCATGGATCCCAGCCAGCCTGGGCCTTCAGGGGAGAAAAACTTTTGCCACTGCTGACGGGCAGCGCGTCGCTGGGGGGCAGGAGTTGCCGCTTGCCAAAACGCTTGCACCTCGTCCAGGGGAACAGCCAACACCAGCAGCGCTTGTGCGGAGCGAGGGGCCAAACCCACAATTGGCGGCAGCTCCGGGTGGGCCAGCAACAAAGCCACCGGACTGCGGGTGAGCAGCCATACGACAACCCACACCACCATGGCGGCCAGAAGACCAAGCCCAATCAGGATCCCGCGCAAGAGTTGCCGTCGTCCCATATCTCAATCTCTGCACCGAGGGAGACATGGAGCGGACACCCAGGCCCTACTGCTCTGCACTGCTGGCATGAACAGGCCTAGTGAAGAAGCGCTGCCCTCAGTCATGCATGATAAAACCTTACCATGGAACAGAGGCTAACCCTGGTGCACAAGCTGGAGCCCACCGCTGAGCAGGCGGCCAAGTTTAGAGGCACCCCACAAGCCTTTGTGATCCGCACCACCATTCCAAACCAACGTGCAGATCAGCCCTGCCTTGACCAGCCCGGCAGCTATCTAGGCCCATCCGAAAGTCAAACCCATGTCAGAGTTTCAACTGGTTTCTCCCTATCAACCCACCGGAGATCAACCTAAGGCAATTGCCGGCTTGGTGAAGTCGATTTCAGAAGGCCATCGTTTTCAAACCTTGCTGGGAGCAACCGGAACCGGCAAAACGTTTACCATCGCCCATACCATTCAGCAGGTGGGCAGGCCCACCTTGGTGATGGCCCACAATAAGAC
>NZ_JANSIA010000019.1:27518-36433 GCF_047461835.1 Synechococcus sp. R60.1
ACCGGCAAAACGTTTACCATCGCCCATACCATTCAGCAGGTGGGCAGGCCCACCTTGGTGATGGCCCACAATAAGACGCTGGCGGCACAACTGTGCAATGAGCTACGAGAGCTGTTTCCCAATAATGCCGTCGAATACTTCATCAGCTATTACGACTATTACCAACCGGAAGCCTATGTTCCCAGCACCGATACTTACATCGCCAAATCTTCCTCTATCAACGATGAAATCGATATGCTGCGGCACTCGGCTACCCGCTCCTTGTTTGAACGGCGAGATGTGATTGTGGTGGCCTCGGTGAGCTGCATCTATGGTCTGGGCATGCCAGAAGAATACCTGAAGGCTTCCATCCCCTTCAAAGTCGGCCAGGAGATCAACCAACAGGATGTCTTGCGGGCTCTGGCCAGCATCCAGTACGAGCGCAACGATTTAGAGCTGGTGCGAGGGCGATTTCGCCTCAAAGGAGATGTGCTGGAAATTGTGCCGGCGTATGAGGATCGGGTCATTCGCATCGAATTTTTTGGGGATGAGATCGAGGCCATTCGCTTAATCGACCCGGTTACAGGTGAGATTTTGAACAGCCTCAGCGCCCTCAGAGTTTATCCTGCTCGGCACTTTGTAACGCCGGAAGCACAATTGGAGCGGGCGATCCTCAATATCGAGCAAGAACTGGAAGAGCAACTGGCCTTCTTTCGCAAAGAAGGCAAGCTCCTGGAAGCCCAACGCCTAGAGCAGCGCACCCGCTACGACCTAGAAATGCTGCGGGAGGTGGGCTATTGCAATGGGATCGAAAACTACTCTAGACATTTAACGGGACGCAAAGCAGGAGAGCCCCCCGCCTGCTTGGTGGATTATTTCAAGGCCAACGATTGGCTGCTGGTGGTGGATGAATCCCACGTGACCGTGCCCCAAATTCGCGGCATGTACAATGGCGACCGTGCCCGCAAGCAGGTGCTGGTGGATCACGGTTTTCGCCTGCCCAGCGCCCTCGACAATCGCCCCCTCAAAGCCGAAGAGTTTTGGGCCAAAGTTCATCAGTGTATCTTTGTTTCGGCTACCCCCGGCAACTGGGAACTGGAGCAGAGCGAGGCCCAATTTGAAACCCGGGTGGAAGATGGCAAGACCTTGAAGTTTTATGTGCAGGGCAGCGGTCGGGTTATCGAACAGGTGATTCGGCCCACCGGGGTGGTGGATCCCGAGGTGCATGTGCGCCCTACGGCTGGGCAAGTGGACGATTTGCTGGGGGAAATTTATTTGCGATTGGAGCGCTCTCAGCAGGGGCCTGCCGAACGGGTGATCGTGACCACCCTCACCAAACGGATGGCAGAGGACCTCACGGAATATCTCCAGGAGCGAGGGATCCGAGTTCGCTATTTGCATTCCGAGATCACCTCGATTGAGCGAATTGAAATCTTACAAGATTTTCGAGAAGGGGCCTTTGACGTGTTGGTGGGGGTCAACTTGCTCCGGGAAGGGTTGGACTTGCCAGAAGTTTCTTTGGTGGCCATTTTGGATGCCGACAAAGAAGGGTTTTTGCGAGCAGAGCGCTCCCTGATTCAGATGATCGGGCGGGCAGCGCGGAATGTCCGTGGAACGGTGGTGATGTACGCCGACACCATGACCAGCAGCATGGCCCGGGCCATTGCCGAAACCCAGCGTCGCCGCGAAATTCAATTGCAATACAACCGCCAACACAACATCACGCCCAAGCCCATCGTCAAGAAAAACAGCAATGCCATCTTGTCTTTTTTGGCCATCTCCCGCAAACTTAACGACCCAGATCTGGAAAAAGCCTTTCAAGCTGCGCAAGAGATCCCTCTCTCCGAGATTCCGGAGCTGATCGGCCAACTGGAACTGAAGATGAAAGAGGCCGCCAAAAACCTAGAATTTGAGGAAGCCGCCGAGCTGCGAGATAGAATCAAAAAGCTGCGTCAACGCCTTCTGGGCCATTCTCAGGGCACCTAAAATCCTTGCTCAGATCGGCCAAAATTGAGGTCGGCTTGTGCCACCATGAGCTTGCGGGGCAGCACCAGGGATCCCCAATTATCGATGGGCGTTCGTACCAAACCGGCCATGCAGGACTCCGTCCCACTTAAGCGAGCAGCTCTTTGGGTTGGGCTGACGGTGGGGATAGGTCTCTGGCTCACCCCTGCCGTCGCCTCTGCCTCCTCAGGGATCCCCTTGGCTCAAGCCCTTGAATTTCGGGATCCCAACTTTTTCCTGGCCGATCCCCGACCCACACCGGCTGAAGCGCCAACTCCTGAGGGATCCCCTGCCCCAGCCCCCAGCCCAGTCGGGATCCCTTTGACCGGCCAAGAGGGCACAGAGGTGCTGGTCGGGAACATACCGGTGTTCCGCCTGCAGACGGCAGACTACCCCAGCGATGTGCGGGCCGACAACGTTCGGGCGATCATCGAGCGCTTTCTCGAAGAAGGGCAGTTACCACAGCCAGAGGTACGGGTAGCCCAGGATGCCAATGGGCAATACATCTTACGCCTGGGGGAAAGAGGCCGCTTTGAGCGCACACAACGGTATTTGTTCACCGTCACCTATGCCGATGCAGCCGCAGAGCGCAGGGTGGCACCGGGTCAGGTGAGCCTGAATGACGTGCGTCTGGTGGCTAACAGTTGGGCGCGGCGGTTGGAGCAAGCGATTGCCGATTACCGCGAAGATCTGCTGGCTCTGCAGCGGGCCCAGGATCCGCGCGTGCTGGTTCTGACCCTTTTGGCAGGGATCGCCACCCTGGTGGTGGGGTTCTTTCTCTGGCGGCTGTTCGACCGCAGCCTAACCCGCTTGCAACGCTGGTTGGAGCTTAAGGCCGGAGAGACCTGGGGCACCTGGATTGATGTGGGTGGGATGCTGCTGCGGGGCGTGGGGGCAATCCTCATCGCCGGCATCTCGCTGGATCGCGGTATCAGCTTCATCCCTGCCCTACGACCGTTTCAGCGCTCCTTTTACCTGGGCCTGGGTCGTGTGGTCGCCACGGCTCTGGGCGTTCTCACCCAGCCTCTGCCCAACTCCAGCGTTTCGATTGCCAGCTTGCTGGTCTTCCTCGTCCTCTCCATCTTGGTTTTCACCGGCGCCCACTACGTCAGTGTTGGCTTCAAGCAGCGCTTTTTGGCACGCCTGGGGCTGGATCTGGGCACCCAAGAGTCTTCGGCGGCCATCTTCAAGTACATCCTGACCCTGTTCGGCATCCTTCTGGTCTTGCCCTTCAGCGGCCTTAATCTGGGCTCCTTGGCGGTTATTGCCGGGGCGGTGGGTTTGGGGATCGGCTTTGGTTTGCAAAACCTCTCCAACAACTACATCAGCTACATTGCCATTTTGCTGGAGCGCCCCATCCAAATCGGGGATCTGGTGGAAGTGGACAACTTGCTCGGCACGGTGGAGCGCATTGGGCCACGGGCTACCGTCTTGCGCACCCTGGATCGCATCTTTGTGATCGTGCCCAACTCCCGCTTTACCGAATCAAAGGTGGTGAACTGGAGCTACCGGGATCCCCGCTGTCGCATCCACATTCCTGTGGGCGTGGCCTACGGCTCCGATACCGCCTTGGTTACCGAAGCCCTGCTCAGCGCCGCCAGAGAAAATGCTCGGGTGTTGAGCAGCCCTGCCCCCCAAGTCTGGCTCAAGTCCTTTGGCCCTTCTGCACTTAACTTTGAGCTGCTGGTGTGGATCAACCGTCCTCAAGATCAGTTTGTCTTGATCAGCGAGCTAAACTTCCTAATCGAGGCTGAGTTTCGGCGACGTGGGATCCGCATCCCCTTCCCGCAACAAGATATTCACATCCGCAGCCTAGAGGGATTTGCCCCCCTCAGTCAAAATGGCGGATCCCCTTCTTTGCCCGATACCGACTCCATTCACTCTGCCCTCAAAGAAGCGGCTCAATCGCCGGAAGACCAAAATGGTGTTTCCTAAGCTATTGCCTGCCATTGACACCCTATCGACACCCTATCGACACCATGTTGCAGCGGTTAGATGAGGTACTGGGAAGCTTTGGCAGCCATCCCCGTTGGGCTGAACTGAAGCAAATGCAAACCCTGCGGCAGCTCTGGCCCGAACTCGTCGGAGAGGCCGTAGCCGCCCAAACCTATCCTCTCAGCCTGCGCCGACAGGTGCTGCAGGTGGCCACCTCTACCCCGGCCTGGGCACAAAACTTAACCTTGCAACGCCAGATCATTCTCAGGAAACTCAACAGCCGGCTACAATCTCCCCTCAGCGATATCCGCTTCAGCTCTGGTGCCTGGCACAAGGGATCCAGCCCGGCTGCCCCCCATCCTGATGCGGAGCTGACCAGCAAGTTTTATGGCGCTCCCCGCCTAGCAGACCAAGATGGACAACGCCCTGGATCCTGTCGCAGCCCCAATCCAAAACAGCCCACCTCCGACCCGAAAGTGGCTTTCGAGCGCTGGGCCAGAGTGGTGAAGCAACAACAAACCCAGGAGAACCTGTTCCCTTGCCCCGCCTGCCGCTGTCCTACCCCTGCCGCCGAATTGGAGCGTTGGTTTGTCTGTGGGTTCTGCCATCGACAATCCTTGCGCCCGCCCAGCTAACTCAGGAAACTCGAATTACGGTTGCTTCAAATGGCAATCAAACGATTCGTCAGGTCGATCCCCAACTTCTTTCTTCCTCTGAGAGAGGTTGTGGATGGTTACGGCAGCGGCAAGGAGCGCTTGGGAAGCGTCTCAACCCAGTTTGAAATGCAACTGCGAACCCTTAATCGTTCATAGCCCGATAGGTGGCCACCGAAGACGGCGATACACGGTTTAGATAGCGAAAGATCCAATACTTAAAAAGCGTATCTAGGAAAACCGGAAAAGTAGCAATAAAGCCGTAGATAAAATCGCGGTTCTCCGGTAACCCCAAATGGGCAGCCAAATTACCCAGCAGCACCTCCCAACCGTGGGGAGAGTGATAACCGACAAACACATCGGTAAAGAGAATAATAATGAAAGCCTTGGCACTATCGCTGAGACCGTAGATCAGACGATCCAAAAAAGACTTGAGGACTTCGATTTCCTCACGCCCAACAAAGATAAGCCAGCCAAACACCAGCAGCGAAAGCAAATCAGCAAGGATATTCTTCAAGCCTTCCGAGTTCCTACGGCTATATTTTTTCAGCAGTTCCTCTGCCTTCATGGACAGTTGATCTGCTGATTCCAGATCCCACTCTGGAGATTGATGGTGCAAAGCTCGCTCAAATTCTATTCTTTCCTTGAAAAACTCGAACTCTGTCAGGGCTTTTTCTTGAAATTCGTGGCTCAGAGCCACAATGGCAGGCTCCCGTTGTTGCAAGTGATCTACCAATGGCCCAAACAGAAAGTTTTTCGAGAGGATCTGGGTGAGCAGAGGCAAAACGGCCAACAACAACAGAAAACGAATCGATACCAGTGTGCGAGTGCGAGCCTCCCGATACTCTTGGATCAGTTCCTCCTCGGCCTGGGAACTCAGCTCACGGCGGATTTGGCTGGCCGTGCGCAGAATGGAGCGGGGCAGAATCGCAGCTTTGGAAGCGACCGGGGCAGCGCCATTGCCGGAGCCTGCCTTGACAGAGACATTAGAAGAACTGGGTTCAGTTGAGGTAGGTTGTTCTGGCGGTTCGAGAGGCTCAGGTGAAGTGGAAATTGAAGCAGAGATGGGCTGGGATTTTCTGGTCGGGCGTTTGTATCGAGAAGTCACCTGATCGATAAACTGCAGTTTCTCCAAAATGGAAAGATCTCGTCTTTGGCAACCATTCTCGGAGTTTTCGCTGCTGCTTTCAGAAACATTGGCCTCAGCGGCATGGAGTTGTTGAGCTTTATCTTGGGCAGAAGTAGGGCCGCTGCCATTTTGCTCGGGATCCGGCAGGCGAGAAAAGGCGCTGCTGGCTCTGAACTCTGCCAAACGCAGATCGATCTGGCGCAGCTGCCGGCGCAGTTGAATCTGAAAGTAGCGGCTGACATTCTGGCCGTGTTGCCCATTGCTGCCAATGGACCCTCCCTGGAAGTATTGATCCTCAATGGCTTTAATGCGCAGGGCAGCCTCATAAGCTTGGTCGAGGGAGCGCAGGGGGGTATTCGAGATCCATTGGCCCAGCCTGCTCAATACGGATTCTCCCATTGCTCGTTCCCGTGGCACTCCCCATGGGGGCCGATCCACACATTACAGTGATCCGATTGACTAATTATTGTAACGAGTCCTGGGTGCCTAGGCGGGAATCCCAACGGTGGAGAAGTACTTGCAGAGACTGGCCCTGCCTCGACAGAAGTACAGACCGGCACCTTTGGGTCAGAGCAAACTTCAGTATCCCTTAAAGCGCTTGAGGGCAAAGCCACAGATCTGCAGCAGCCGCAGCCCCTCTCGCACATGGTGAATGTTGGAGCGACCATAGGTTCTGGGGAAATAGCGCACGGGGATATCCAGGATCTTCAGGGTGCGCTTGGCGGATCCCAGCAACAGGTCAAAATCTCCAAACGGGTCGAAATCCCCCCACTCTTGGCACAGCTTGGCAATCTGCTGGTAATCCTCCCGCCACAGGGCCTTGGTGCCACAGAGGGAATCTTTGATGCGGATGCCGAGAATGTAGGAGAGGAGAGCGGCAAAAAAACGATTGGCCCATTGGTTTAGCCGAGGCATTGCCTCTGGTTTCAGGGGATAGATAAGGCGACAACCATTGGCAAAATCACATCGCCCGGAAGCCACAGCCCGGAAAAACTTGGGCAGGTCCTCTGCCTGTACGGTCAAATCGGCATCGAGGATGATCAACACATCCCCTGTAGCGGCAGCCAGCCCCTTGCGCACCGCATCCCCCTTGCCCTTGCCCTCCTGCCGTAGAGCCCGGATATTGCGGATCCCTTGGTATTCCGCCTGTACCCGCTGGATCTCGGCCCAAGTCCCGTCGCTGGAATGCCCCTCCACAAAAATGATCTCGGTGCGGGATCCCATCTCGGGCAAATGTTCCACGCAGCGGCGGATGTTGCCCGCTTCATTCCGAGCCGGAATCACCACGGTGCAGGAAGGCTGCTGCTCAGGGGGGGGATCCCAGGCAGGGTCGGGCTGCAGGCGAGCGATCGTATATTCCGTCAGGCAGAGGGCGTTGATCCCGGGCAATGGGGCAATCACCCGGTTGATCACAGTCGAAAGGAACGGGATCCGCCGCGGCAACAACAGCCGCTTGCCCTGCTGAATGACCTCGTATCCTGCCAAGTGCAGCAGGTTGGCCACATCGGCTGCCGATAACCAGTTGGCTGCCGGCAGAGGCATCCGTTGCTTCAGAGCGGTTGCCAGGCTCAGAATCGGCTCCCAGAGTGGGTTGTGGTGGGAGAGGATCAGGCGGGTGCGAGGGGTACAGAAGCGGCGCAACTGCTGGAGAACCTGCTGGATGTCGGCCAGGTAGCCCAGGGTATTGACGAGCAAGATCACATCAAAAGGCTCCGCCAAGACGGGATCCCCTTTGTCCAGCGTGTGGGCATCTTGCACCCGGAAATGGAGATGGGGAAACTCTGCCTGAGCTTGGGCAACAATGTCCGCATCCCGGTCGATCCCCACCCCGAAGCTGGGCTGCAAGGCATTGAGCAGGGATCCCGTGCCGGAACCAATCTCCAAGATGCGCAAACCGGCAGGGACAAAAAAGCGATGCAGCCGCTCCAGATCCTCGTGGTAGTAGCGGTTTTTTTGCCGCCAGTAATACAAGGGGTGGGTCAACGCTGGCAAGGGATCCCTGGGGTATCGCTGGATAGTCTTCGATCATAAGGTGTGATCGTTTGCAACAACGGCTTCAAGCACCTTAGATCTCAATCTGTTGGTCACCCAACCCAGCTGGATCCCCGACGACAGGGGCGAAGCCCTCCAGCGATTGCGTACCGCAGCCACATCTTGCCACCCCAGTCTCTCCCCACCCAGCGATAGCAGTACAGGGAAAAGGGAAGCATTGGCGGGCAAGTGCCAACGAGCGGGGATCTCAGCGACGACGCACTTTATCCCTTTGGCTGACAAAGATGATGGCGCCAAAGAGAGCCCCCAGCACAACTGCACCAGCCACCAAGCTCCAGAGGAAGTTAGCAAGTGAGGGAGTCATAAAAGCGTTTCCTCCTCGTGCAAATAACCATTGCCCAACGGCTTTTCGATTATACCGAGCCCTGTCACCCTTCCAAAGCCTGCCTTTGTCCCTGCCGGGCGCTGTCATTTGGTAGTTTGGTATTCCAGGGGCACCTCCTCTAGGGTTTGGCTCTTGCCGGCAAAGGGGTTATCCGGCGTTAAGAACAGCATACAGTGACATTCCTTTCGCTCCCGCATGGGTACACAGGGGCAATTCCAATAGCCTGCTTTTGCTTCTGCCTCTTTGTCTTCATAAAAACGACAGGGACACAGCGGGGCGCCCAATTGCTCTTTGTGCAGAGCCAAGCCTTCGATCACCGCCGTCGTAATTGATGGATCCGAGCAGAAAAAGGTCTCGGAGCGTTTGGCGTAGGTTTCTGCGAAATGCCGCATCAACTCAAAGCTCTTCTGTGAGGACTTTTTGTAACCACGACTTTCCATGACGATTCCCAAAAGTGGAACTAACCGGCTGTTGCTAGCAATGGGGTTCACAGCTTTTTCCGACGACGCCTCCCGAAGCCAGTACAGACGTGTAGGGGGCCGGGATTCTATTAACTCCACAGATAACTCCACAGACCTCCCACAACGTCGAGAAAAGCTGTATCTCGCTCTTCGTTGTACAGCAGACCTCTAGGCAGGACAAAAGATTATGCCCTTGCTGTTACACAAGGCAACATCTAGGGGCCGTAGCAAGAGCCAGCCTTGGCGTACCTCTACAGAATACCTTGACATCCTCCCCGGCCTGAAGGCCGGAGATTCCTGCCACGCTACGCATGGATGGCTCCTTGCGCAGTCGTCTCGGCGGGTTCCTGCTTCCGACCGCCCGTGCAGTTCGATCC
>NZ_JANSIA010000020.1:0-35267 GCF_047461835.1 Synechococcus sp. R60.1
TGCTCAGAGATAGGCAGGATGCGATCGCTTCTTTCCTGAACCATGTTCAGGAGAGTTCAGCGTGAATGTATCAGCTCGCCACCTGCCAACAGATAGCCTAGCCAAACCTCAGGGATCCTGATGTTTCCAAAAGAACACCAAAACGGTATCAACGCCTCTGCGAGCGTCCCTCAAAATCTCGGAAAAGCCCATTCTTTCGTCGGATCCCTCGACGCCTTGTGCCACAAGGCTTTCCGGCCCCAAAACCCCCTCGCCGAAACTCTTTTTGCCCCCTTTTTTCCGGATCCCTCGCAAACGGGTCTTGCATCCCTTGCCCTGCTTGGCTTTAATAGGGGTGGAGTTCCCCCTTCGGGGGGATCCCTAGAAATTGGAAACTTTGGATGAAACACCTTGTCCCTCGTGGTCTATAGCCTGTAAGGTTCCCCCTTCGGGGGGATCCCTAGAAATTGGAAACTCGCCCCGTATGAGACTCCGGTTTCTAGGTGCCGAAAAGTTCCCCCTTCGGGGGGATCCCTAGAAATTGGAAACCTAATGCAACCGTGGTTCACCGTCGTTGTCCATGCGGAGTTCCCCCTTCGGGGGGATCCCTAGAAATTGGAAACTTGCATAACAACCTCCCTTGCGGGATAAGAAACAACGTTCCCCCTTCGGGGGGATCCCTAGAAATTGGAAACTTTTACCGTTACGTTGTACCCGTACATCGCTGTACGGGTGTTCCCCCTTCGGGGGGATCCCTAGAAATTGGAAACTCCCAATGTTTCTAGGCCAATTTCAGAGCGATTTGGGGTTCCCCCTTCGGGGGGATCCCTAGAAATTGGAAACAGTTCACATTATTCTTCCTGCAAGACTCGAACACAAAGTTCCCCCTTCGGGGGGATCCCTAGAAATTGGAAACGGGAGGGGAATATAAACCCTCCCACCCAGTTTCCCGGATGAAGTTCCCCCTTCGGGGGGATCCCTAGAAATTGGAAACGCCACAACGCAAGCTTGGACGCTTGCCCAGCCCAGTGTTCCCCCTTCGGGGGGATCCCTAGAAATTGGAAACTATCCACCTGGGAGACTTCGCCCATGCCTTGTTCTTGAGGTTCCCCCTTCGGGGGGATCCCTAGAAATTGGAAACATCATGGTTGTACCTCCCTTGCGGGATAAGAAAGAAGTTCCCCCTTCGGGGGGATCCCTAGAAATTGGAAACGGGCCTGCTTGGCCAAGATGGCAGGGGGGATATGCACTGTTCCCCCTTCGGGGGGATCCCTAGAAATTGGAAACATTGAACCTTGCAACCGTCGCCATCAATGGCACAAAAGTCGTTCCCCCTTCGGGGGGATCCCTAGAAATTGGAAACCCGAGAGGGGGGTTGTGCCGGGCCCAGAAGCAAGGGTGTTCCCCCTTCGGGGGGATCCCTAGAAATTGGAAACATTATTGAAGATAAATTCATTGCTCCTATTGTTAAACATTTACAGGAGTTCCCCCTTCGGGGGGATCCCTAGAAATTGGAAACAAGGGCTTAGAATAAAGACTAAGCCCTTTCTTTTGGAATCGTTCCCCCTTCGGGGGGATCCCTAGAAATTGGAAACTTTCCTGGGTGTTCTTTATCCCCTGAGAAGGGAGGGTTCCCCCTTCGGGGGGATCCCTAGAAATTGGAAACTCCCCGACTACAACCGGTGGCTAATCGCCGCCGAGGTTTGTTCCCCCTTCGGGGGGATCCCTAGAAATTGGAAACTTGAGATTTCCGCACCCACTTTGGTGGGCCCGAAACCGTTCCCCCTTCGGGGGGATCCCTAGAAATTGGAAACACAAGTGGTTGACCATTGAGGAGGGCTACGCTGACGGAGTGTTCCCCCTTCGGGGGGATCCCTAGAAATTGGAAACTTCAAAAATAAAAAGGCTGCCAATGGCAGCCTTTGTTGGGGAAGTTCCCCCTTCGGGGGGATCCCTAGAAATTGGAAACTGCCCTGGGTTGGGCTGGCCAGTGGTGAAGTGCTGGTTCCCCCTTCGGGGGGATCCCTAGAAATTGGAAACGTGAGAAACTCACGGAGGTTTGTATACACAAATCTGAACCCGTTCCCCCTTCGGGGGGATCCCTAGAAATTGGAAACCACCACCCAAAAATGGACCCGCCTCACAAAGAGGTGCCCGTACTTGAGTTCCCCCTTCGGGGGGATCCCTAGAAATTGGAAACGAACCCGTTCTCGTCAACAACAGTGTAGTCGTCGTTCAACGTTCCCCCTTCGGGGGGATCCCTAGAAATTGGAAACAAATAAGCAGAAGATGTAGACACGTTTTAGCTCTGACAGTTCCCCCTTCGGGGGGATCCCTAGAAATTGGAAACAAAACCACCTTAGTCACCTACCTATACAACACCCCTAGTTGTTCCCCCTTCGGGGGGATCCCTAGAAATTGGAAACTTGCCATAGATATACCTGATTCCCCGGTTTGTAAGCTGTTCCCCCTTCGGGGGGATCCCTAGAAATTGGAAACAAGCGTAACTAGGTACTGGGAGTGATGATTAATTCACACAGTTCCCCCTTCGGGGGGATCCCTAGAAATTGGAAACATTCCTAGGGCATAGAGAATCTCGTTAGCCTCCCTCAAGTTCCCCCTTCGGGGGGATCCCTAGAAATTGGAAACTCGAAGGCTGCCTTACTGGCAGCCTTTTTATTTTTGAAAACTTACGTTCCCCCTTCGGGGGGATCCCTAGAAATTGGAAACTGGGAGGTCACCGATGACGGATGGCCCTGCCCGGATTGTTCCCCCTTCGGGGGGATCCCTAGAAATTGGAAACCTGTCTATAGATCTGGTGTTGTAAATGGCCAATTTCGTTCCCCCTTCGGGGGGATCCCTAGAAATTGGAAACTCGAAGGCTGCCTTACTGGCAGCCTTTTTATTTTTGAAAACTTACGTTCCCCCTTCGGGGGGATCCCTAGAAATTGGAAACTGGGAGGTCACCGATGACGGATGGCCCTGCCCGGATTGTTCCCCCTTCGGGGGGATCCCTAGAAATTGGAAACCTGTCTATAGATCTGGTGTTGTAAATGGCCAATTTCGTTCCCCCTTCGGGGGGATCCCTAGAAATTGGAAACTTGCTGTAAGCATATGGATGGCTGCCGTCAGGCAAGTTCCCCCTTCGGGGGGATCCCTAGAAATTGGAAACCTCGATATCGAGGTCTTTATTGGGAAGTCCCAAAAGGGTAGTTCCCCCTTCGGGGGGATCCCTAGAAATTGGAAACAGCCTGAGTAAGCTGTAAAACTGCTCCGGGGTGTTCCCCCTTCGGGGGGATCCCTAGAAATTGGAAACTGCCTACATACCCGTACTGATTCCAAATACCGGCTGCCGTTCCCCCTTCGGGGGGATCCCTAGAAATTGGAAACAGTATACATTCAGTAATACCACTACATCCTAGAAAGCCTGTTCCCCCTTCGGGGGGATCCCTAGAAATTGGAAACTTCTCACGATCCTTAATGGACTTAACTTGAAAACGACCGAGAGCTGTTCCCCCTTCGGGGGGATCCCTAGAAATTGGAAACCCAAAATCGCAAAGCCTCTGCCCAGTCTTTGGTTTTCCCACGTTCCCCCTTCGGGGGGATCCCTAGAAATTGGAAACTCGATCCATCCATTTCCGGCAGAATCGTGCCACAGGGGTTCCCCCTTCGGGGGGATCCCTAGAAATTGGAAACACCAGTTAATCGTCCACTTTCCTTGGCCCCAGACAAGTTCCCCCTTCGGGGGGATCCCTAGAAATTGGAAACTCCGGATTTCAGTGGGGATAGCGAAGTTGCCTTCCTCAGAGAGTTCCCCCTTCGGGGGGATCCCTAGAAATTGGAAACTAGGCCAACCTGGGGGTAGAGGAAACTTGACCTCAGTAAAGTTCCCCCTTCGGGGGGATCCCTAGAAATTGGAAACTCTAAGATTAACCAGTAACCACGGTACCGACACAGTACCATGTTCCCCCTTCGGGGGGATCCCTAGAAATTGGAAACAGGACTTGGGATCACTGTGGGCACAGCTGAGCAGATGGCGAGATTTTGGTCAGCATGGCAGAGAGCAGGGGGGTAGCTATGCCAGAAGGTTGGGAAAAAGTTACAGATTTAATGCGCCAACTGCAGGCAGTACAAGAGATTGCCGAGAGGGGGTATTGGCTCACCACGGAGGAACTGGGGCAGGTTTTAGGTTTACCAGAGTCCCGCTTGGCAATTCTGCGGGAACAACCCCTCGCCTATGAATTTCCGTGGCGCAACTTCCGCTGTTGTGTAGTTGACGAGCAAGAGGGGATCAGGCTTTGGTCTATCACTCCTAACAAGGCTATCAATGTCCACACCCCCACCACCGCGCCCCAAAAACAGCCTGCGGTCTATGCACGGGTGGATAACTTTTTGCCGCGGGACAAAAACCAACAGTTACTAGAATATGCGATCGCCAACGAAGGGCGGTTTGTCCCTTCCCGAAACTCAGCGAATGACAGTGAATACCGCCGTTCATGGGTGCTGCATGACTTCCCTGAGTTTTCAGGGGTGATTCTCCACTATGTGCAAATGCTAATCCCCCAAGTGCTCAAAAGCCTAAAAATGGAGCCATTTCCCATCGCCTACATCGAATGTCAAATGACAGCGCACAACCACGGCAATTATTACAAAGTGCACAATGACAACGGCAGTCCTGATGCCAAAGAAAGGGAACTGACCTATGTCTATTACTTCTACCGAGAACCCAAGCAGTTTTCTGGGGGGGAACTGCTGATCTACGACTCTGAAGTGCGAAACAATATGTATGTCAAAGCCGACACCTATAAAACCTATGTTCCTGCCAACAACACTATCATTTTCTTTCCCAGCTATCTGATGCACGAAGTTTTACCCGTGACTTGTCCCTCACGGCAGTTTGCCGATAGTAGATTTACGGTCAACGGCTGGGTACGGCGTAAATAGGCACATTGGGCGGAATGATACAAGTGCGGGTTCTGCCCCTGCCAGTGCAAACGATGCCATTGGACAAAATGGTGTAGCCAGTGGTTGCCCCTGCGATCCCGCCCGATGGTCGTCCCTTGACTGCTGGTGGTCTGCACAAAGTGATTACCACTGATCACATTCCCCCCCCTCAACTTTGACACTGCCATCGTCGTTGTAGTAGTTCCCCCTTCGGGGGGATCCCTAGAAATTGGAAACAGCTTGAGATCTGGCGTTTTCCCTTGAACTCAAGTTGAGGGTTCCCCCTTGGGGGGGATCCTTAGAAACTGGAAAAGAGAAAATCGAAATCAAACGAAACTGGGCCTGGTTATCAGGCGGGCAGCGAAAGCAACGGCTGAAACGCTCCAGAAATCGGCCTGCTGGCTGGGGAAAGTCGGGGAAAGTGAGGTCTGGATCCCCGGCAGCCACCGCTGCCCAAAAGTAGCGCAATTGTGGGGCCAAGGCTTGTGCCTGTTCCAAAGGCAAATTCAGCGGTGCGGAGGTTAAAAACTTAACCACCGCTGGTTCGCTGCGCTGGGCCATCCACTCCCGGGAGAACGCTTGCAAATCGGGCCAATCGGGCAGGGATCCCACCCGGTAGCTTTGGATATGGACTTGGATCCCGGTCTCTCGATCCGACCGGATCTCGACAAGGCGGTAGGGGTGGGGAAAGCTGACCAAAGAGCCGGTGGTAATGTCGTAAACCCCCCCTCGTCGGGCGATGTGCTGGATGTGCAGATGTCCGGTGAACACCAGTTGCACGCCATAAGCTTGCAGCAGCCGCCGCAACTGAGAGGCATTCTCCAGCATGTAGCGACGCCCCCAGGGATGGAGAGACTGGCCGCGCAGATGCTCGACCACGTTGTGATGCACCATCAGCAGCACCAGCTCTTCCTCGGCTGCCGCCAATTCTTTCTCCAGCCAGGTCAGTTGTTCTGGGGTTAGACACCCCACCAATTGACCCTGAGCATCAAAATGGTTGGAATTGAGGCCGATCAAACGGATCCCTGGCCGCAGAACCCGGCTGTAATCCAAAGACTGCCCATCCTCGTAGCCAAAAGCTCGGTAGTAGCGGGGAAAATCCGCCAAACCAATAGAGCGCCCGCTGGCCTCGGGCTGGGGCACATCGTGGTTGCCGGGCACCACAAAAGCCGGAAAGGGCAGTCGAGCCAGCCGCTCTGCCAGCCATGCATGGTTTTCCGGCTCCCCATGCTGGGTCAGATCCCCCGGCAACAGCAGAAAATCCAAAGGCAACTGCACCAGATGCTGCAAAACCTGTTCCAGAGCCGGGATGCTCACCTCTACCAGGTGAAATCGGCTGGGGTGATCCCAAAGGGTGGAAGGGAGGGTGACGTGGGGATCGCTCACCACAGCAAAGCGGATCTGCACGGATTACTCCCCTTGACAACAGCAAGCAGACAAAGCCTTCGGCCCACCGGGGGGACAAGCGCTTCTGCTATTCTGGCATCCATCACGGGATCCCGATTATCTCAGGAGCACAGCATGGTGGCCCAGGTGATTACCATCGATCACCCTCTGGTGCAGCACAAGCTCAGCCTCATGCGCCGTGTTGAAACTACAACCGCCGACTTCCGAGCGCTGATGCGGGAGATCAGCCTCTTGATGGCCTACGAGGTGACCCGCGATCTGCCCCTCAAGCTACAGCCCATTCAAACCCCGATGGCCCCAATGTTGGCGCCGATGTTGGCGGCAGAGAAAAAGTTGGTGCTTGTCTCCATCCTGCGGGCCGGCCAAGGGCTCCTCGACGGCATGCTGGAGCTGATCCCATCAGCACGGGTGGGGCATATCGGCCTATATCGGGATCCCCATACCCTGATCCCCATCGAGTACTACTTCAAGGTGCCCACCGATATCGAAGATCGTGAGGTGCTGGTGGTGGATCCAATGTTGGCCACCGGCCATTCGGCAGCAGCGGCTGTAGCGCGCCTACGCCAAACCCGACCCCAGTCGATCCGCTTCATCTGCCTGGTGGCCGCCCCAGAAGGGATCCGGTATTTCCACGAACAGAACCCAGATGTGCCAATCTATACCGCTGCTGTAGACGATGGCCTAGACGAGCACGGCTACATCCTCCCCGGCCTAGGAGATGCAGGGGATCGCCTGTTCGGCACCCGCTGATGGGAGAGTGCCATGCCTACAGCACCCTATGTTGCTGCGCCACACTGAACGGGAACCGCACCGCTGTCGCGATTAGGAAGTTGGGTTGGGCGCCAACAACTGTTCCCCCCTCAACATGCGGGCAGCAGCGCTGAGCAGCTCCTCTTCCAGATAGGGCTTGGTGAAGTAGGCAGTTGCTCCCAGCTCCCGTGCTGTTTGCCGGTGCCGTTCTGCCCCCCGCGAGGTGAGCATGGCAACCGGGAGATGCTTGAAGTTGCTGTCTTCCCGCAGGCGGGTGAGCAGTTCTAGGCCGTCCATCCGCGGCATCTCGATGTCGCAGAAGATGAGGTCGCAGGGCAGGCCGCCGCGCAGCTTTTCCCAGGCATCCTGGCCATCCCGCGCCTGTTCCACCCGGTAGCCCACCTTCTGGAAAGACATCGAGAGCAGCTCCCGAACGGTGATCGAGTCGTCCACGATCAACACGGTGGTCTGGCGCACCTCTTCTGGGGTTGGCTCCTCATCCCGGTGATCCAGCCAGAAGCGGTTGAGATCCCGACGGCGACCGTGGGCTATGTCCACCAGCTCGATGATGTCGGCAATCGGCAGCACCCGCCCGTTCCCCAACACCGTTGCCCCAGAAATGCCCGGCGGCTTGGGCACAGGCCCGCGCAGTTGCTTGATCACGATTTCCTGCTCTTCCACAAAGCTGTCCACCTGCAGGGCAACATACTGGCCGGCACTTTGCAGGATGACAATGGGAATAATGCCCTCATCCTGGGTGATGCTGTACACCTCGGAACGGCTGCGGCTGTGGCTGCGGCTGTAGGCCAGCAGATTTGAGAGGGGCTGGAAGTGAAGACGCTGATCCCGCCAGAGAATCGAGGGCCGCCCCTGCTCATCCGGCTGAACTTCGTCGGCAGGAACATCCAGCATCTCCTCCACGCCATCCAGGGGGAAGGCGATCAGGGCTTTGTCGCTGACACACACCATGGCCTTGGAGATGCTCAGGGTGAGGGGGAGACGGATGGTGAAGGTGGTTCCTTTGCCCCGCACAGAATCCACTTGGATACTGCCGCGCAGATCGGTGATGTTGCGGCGCACCACATCCAAGCCAACCCCCCGACCGGCCAGATCGTCCACTTCGCTGGCCTCGCGAACACTGAAGCCGGGGTGGAAGAGAACGTTGAACACTTCGTCCTCGTCGGCTTGTTCCGCCAGCAGCCCCAACCTTTGAGCTTTGGCCTTGACTTTCTCCACCGGGATCCCGGCGCCATCGTCCGAGACGATGATGATGGTTTGGTTGCCCTGATAGAAGGCCTTGACGGTGATCTTGCCCTCAGGGGGCTTGCCCGCCCGCCGCCGCTCCTCAGGGGTCTCGATCCCGTGTACCAGGGCGTTGTTCACCAGGTGGGTCATGGGGTCATAGAGCTCCTCCAGGATGGCCTTGTCGATGAGCGTGTCACGGCCTTCCACCACCAGGCTGGCCTGCTTGCCCGTTTTGATGGAGAGATCCCGAATGGCGCGGGGCAACCGATCGGCAACTTGCGAGAAGGGCACCATGCGCGCCCGGTTCAGGCCCTCTTGCAGTTGGGTGGTTACCTGCCGGAATTGGCGGGTGATCTGCTCGGCCTCATCCACGGCAAACTCGATGTCGGAGGAGGACTCGCGCACCCGCACGATGAGCTCAATGATCTCCTGGGCCAGAGCGTGGAAGGCCGTAAACTGATCCATCTCCAGCTTGTCGAACTCTTGGCCGGAGGAATGACTCCGCCTTCCTCGGCTGGATCCCTCCCCATTTCGACCGAAGCCCACCGTTACCGTGCCGCCATAGGCTGAGCTGCTGCGGCTGGAGAACAAAGCCGATTCCAGCAAGGAGCGGTCATACTGATCCCGCATGCGCTGGCCCAGATCCCCTAGCTGTTGCACACGGCCCAACAGGCCATCCAGAAACTGGCGCAGACGGGTTTGGTTTTGCTCCATGCTGTTGCGGATGACCACCAACTCTCCCACCAGGTTGTTGATGGAGTCGAGGTGACGTACTTCCACCCGCATCACGGGGTTGCTGAGGGCAGCAGCTCGCCGTGAGGTTGGCCCAGTTGCCGCCGGGGCAGCTGCTGCTGGGGTAGGGGTTGCTGGAGCAGCAGCGGCAACTGGCGGCGAAGGTGCTGGCGCCGCAGCAGGTGCTTGGGCAGGAACCTCGAGATCGCCCAGGAGCGATTCCAGCTGGGCTGCAAAGTCGTCAGCAGCCTCGCCGCTCGCGGCTGCAGGGGATCCCACAAGGGGGGCGATAGCCTTTTCTAGCTCAGGGGTTACCGCCGGCTCGGCAGCGTCGAAGAGGGCGGCCAAATCGTCCAAACGGGGAGCCGGAGCAGCTTCCAGCGCTTCTTCCTCTGGGGTCTCAGCCTGGCCAACAGGAACAGCCAAGGATTCATCCTCTGCAAACAGGCTGGCCAACTGGCTTTCCAGGTCGTCCTCCGCAGGTTGGGGGGCACTGTCCTCCTCCACTGCAGCATCAAGCGGCTCTGGCTCAGACACGGGCACTTCCGCCAGGCTGCTCGCTTGCAAAGCTTCTGTGTCCTCCAGGAAGGTGGCAAGATCCAAGGGGGGTTCTTCTTGGGGCGCTTCCCCTTCTGCAAAGAACTGGCTCAACTCATCCAGATCCACCTGGCTGTCGCTATCCATGGCCGAGAGGGATCCCCTGGCCCCCAGGCTCAGTTCTTCTGGGTCGGATTCCTGGGTGAATAGGGCATCGAGACGGTCGAAGGAGAGCTCGGGGGAAGGGGCGACTGCCTCCTCAGCCGTGGGTTGCAGGTCTGCGAAAGACTCCTCCTGGACCGGGAACAGATCCTCCAGAAGCGCCCACTCCTGGGCTTCTGCTGTGTCCCCAGCTGCTGATTGGGTCAGGGGGATGGAGTCCCCATCGGACGCCTCCTCGAGGGTCTCGCCGGCGAAGAGATCCCCTAGGCTCAGCTCGGCTCCGAAGTCTGGAATTGGCGATTCCCTCGGCTCATTGGCCATGTCGGGCGACGTGGGGAAGGGTTCGCCGATAAAGAGATCCCCCAGTTGCTCAGCTTCGGCAGCATCAGCCTCAGCGATGTCCAGGGATGGGCCAAAAGAGGGATCCAAAAATACGGAAGGTTCACTTGCTTCCGGCATCGACCAAGCCGGATCGGCTTCTGCCGCAGGGGTGGAAAAAAAGCTCTCCAGGCTGTCTTCGGCAGTATCGAAGGCAGCAGAGTCAGCGGACTCTAAGGATCCCACCTCGTCGGATCCCGACTCTGCCAGATAATCTGCTGGGATGGAAAAATCCTCCGGCTGGATATCCGCGGAAAATTCAGCCCAGAGATCTGCTGCGATTTCCCTGTCCTCAAGGGTCTCTTGAAGGGGTGGGGACGGTTCAGCCGCCCAAGGATCAGCCTCCAGCTCACCAGCGGGAACGGCCTCCAAGTCCGGAAGCTGAGACCCTTCCTGCCGGAAAGCACTCTCTACGGGAAGTTCCTCCAGCTCAAATAGGGCCTCTACCCCGGCACTTGCGGCTGCGTCTGGGACAAAGCCGGATCCCTCGCCCATTTCCGCAGCAACGCTCTGGGCAGTCGGCTCCTGTTCAGCATCCCAGGCAGGCTCAGCAGAGACAAACCCCTCTGCCCCTTCACCCACCACTTCGGCAAACAGCTCCGCCAGATCGGCCTCAGCTCTCTCCTCATCCAACCTTGGGCTCAGATCCTCAAAGGTCTGCAAGAGGGGCTCAGGAGAGGAGGGGATCAGCTCCGTTGGGAACTCTTCGATATCGGATAGCGCTTCTGCGTTGGCAAACAGCTCGTCAAAGGCTGAGGTGGCTTCTTCCTCCAGATCCAAGGGAGTGGCATAGAGCTCCGCTCCGCTAACGCGACCGAAGTCGTCCGCAACAGAGGCCAAGTCAGCTCCCTGCCCGTCCTCTTCTGGGCTTTCTGCCGGCACGGCAGCTGTCCTCCAGTCTTCCTCCCAAGCCGCTTCGGCTCGGATCCCTGGCCAACTCAGATCCAGATCCCCCTCTTCCGCGGGAGCAGATCGGTGCTCTGAATCTGTTCCCGCCAGCGGGACGGAGTCCTCAGCAGTGCCCGCTTCCCCAAGGGATGAGGTCTGCTCTGCCACCAGATCCCAGCTTGTCTCTGCGCTCTCCTGCTCCGGCAACCGGTCGGCTCCGAGCTCATCTCCATCAAAAGAGGTCTCGGCGAGGGTTACCGCCTCTGGCACCGGCTCAGCTTCCCAGCTCAGATCGGGGGCAGCGCTTTCCTCCGCAGGGATCCCAGCAGCCGCAGCCCAATCCTCTGGGGCACCCCCAGGTTCTGGGAATGACGGCTCTGCCTCAGACCCCCAAGCAAGGCCAAGGTCGAAGGGCTCAGGGACTTCTGGCTCTTCAGGGGCTGCCGGAACAGGGCGGAAAGCCAGCAACTCAGCCGAGGGTCGGATGGTGTTTGCCGCTCCGCCGGCCAGAGCTTGGTGCGCTTGCTTCAGATCTCGCAGCACCGGCAGGGCCAGTTGTCGCAAATCCTGGCCGGGATCCGCCAAAATCTCGCCCACCAAGCGGGTCAAGTCTGTCCAGCCTCCCAGTTCCAGAGCCGAAGATTGCCCCAAATCCTGCAAAGATTGGGCCAGAGCTTGCAGAGCCAGTCGAGTGGCCGGGTCGTCAGGACGTTTGAACAGCTCCAGCATCTGGCGCAACAGGGCCGGGATCTGCTGATGCACCACCACCTCAAGAGGATCCGGTGGGGCAGGGGGAGCGGCAGGGCGAGCCAATTGTTGCAGTTCTGAAGAAGGGGCAACCTGTTCGGCCTTGCCGTCTAGGATGAGCTGCTGTCCCTGCTTCAAATCCCGCAAGGCAACCAAAGCCAAAGTTCGCAGGTCGACATCGGGGTTGCCCAGGGCTTGCTCGAAAGTTTCCGTCAACTGTTGCCAGCCCGCCAGATGATGGACTTGCCCGATCTCCTTGAGAACGGCATTCGCCGCTGCCAAGCGCTCTCGGACATCTGCCTGATCCCGTTGTTTAAACAGCTCCAGCATCTGGCGCAACTGCTGCGGCACCACCTCCGCCATGTCCTGCTGTAGGGTGCGAACCGCCGGCGACGAGACGGGAGTTGGAGCAAGGCTGGGAACAGTGCCCTCGCCAAGAAGATTTTGAATGTGCCTTTCGGTCTCTTGAAAAACCGGCTCCAGTTCCGCCAGAGTGGTGTTGCTGACTTCTTGGGTGAGGCCGCGGGGGCTCTGCAGCTCCTCCAACAACATCGAAAGCCCATCAAAAGCCCGCAGCAGCAGGGTTTCCAGGTGCTGATCGACAGGCACTCCGCCTGGACGGGAGCGAAAGATGTTGAAAAAATCTTCCATGCGGTGGGCCGTCCGTTGGATGCTGGTGAGGCCCAGCATGGCAGCTCCCCCCTTGATGGAGTGAGCAGCTCGAAACAGCTCGTTGATCAGCTCGGGATCGCTCATACTGTCCCGCAAGCTGAGGAGCACTTGTTCAATCGTTGCCAAGTGGTCGCGGGCTTCTTCGATGAAATAACTGAGGATCCGCTTTTGTGCTTCTTCATTCATGGCAGGAGGCCCTTCCTACAGCCCACAGGTATGCATCAGTAATAGCAGACCGGACAGATTGAGGCTCGCCTGAGCGAAGAGTCCGGCCAAAAGTCGGAACAGGGGGATCCCAGTGGCATTTGCTAAGGATCGATAACGTCTCCTGCATGGGGATCCTTAGTCCCTAGAATGCCCTCAAAACAGCAGATTTGCTCATTCATCCCCAACCCGGAAGCGACCGACAGAAGTTTGCAACTCGCGGGCGATGCTCACCAACTGTTGGAGCGAAGCTGCCACCTTCTGCGCCTCCTTAGAGGTCTCGTTGGCGGTCAACTCCACCGATTGCATCACCTGCGCCACAGAGCGAGAGGTTTCCGTTTGTTGCACGGTGGCCTGAGAGATCGCCCGCACCAACTCGTCGATCCGGCGACTGACCTCGATAATCTCGTCCAGGCTGTTCTTGGCCTGCTCGGCCCGCCGCGTCCCCTCGATCACCAGTTGGGTGCCTTCTTCCATAGCCGTCATCACGTTGCCGGTTTCCGATTGAATCTGCAACACGATCTGCTCGATCTCCTTCGAGGCTTTGGCAGCTCGGTCGGCCAGTTGTCGCACCTCATCGGCCACGATGGCAAAGCCCCGTCCCGATTCCCCGGCTCGTGCCGCCTCGATGCTGGCGTTGAGGGCAAGCAGGTTGGTGCGCGAGGCAATTTGAGAGATCAAAGCCACAATTTTGGAAATTTCCTGCGAGGATTCCGCCAATCGCTTCACTTTGCGGGTGGTTTCTGCCACGGTTTCGCGAATTTCCAGGATGCCACTTACCGTGCGATCCACAGCTTCTCCACCCCGAGCGGCTGCTTCTGTGGCTTGGGCAGTCACGTTGGCCGCTTCGCGGGCGTTGCTGGCCACCTCTTGAATGGAGTCCGTCATCTCCTGAATGGAGTTGAGGGAGTTGGAAATCTCCTCCGCCTGGCGCAAGGCGTCGGCAGAGAGGCTGCGGGCAAAGTCCTCGTTCTGCAAGGCGGCATCGTTCACGGCGGCGGCGGCCCGCTTCACCTGGCTGACAATGTCTCGCAGACTGCGAATGGTCAGGTTAAAGGAGTCGGCCACAGCCCCCAGCACGTCGGCAGTCACCTCTGCCCGCACCGTCAGGTCTCCACGGGCAGCCCCTTCCACGTCGTCCAGCAGGCGAATCACCTGGCGCTGTAGGTCTTCCTTAGCTTGCCCTTGCTCGGCAGCCCGCTGGCTCAGTTCGGCGAAGTTGGCTTCAAGGGCAGCCGCCATCTGGTTAAAGCTGTCGGCCAAGCGCCCCAGCTCATCGTGGGTGTTGGCTGTGGCTCGTACTGAATAATTCCCCTGGGCCAAGGCGGCAAAGTGGCCGGCCAGCTCTTGGGCGGTGGAGCGAATTTGTTTGGCACTGCTGGCCCCGAGGATAACCCCTGCTCCTGTGCCGATCAGCCCGCCTCCAATCACCCCGGCAATCAAGCGAGCTCCCCCATTGGCCGGGATCCCAAGGCCAATCGCCAAGCCGGCAGCCAAACTCACAGCTCCTTGGATAAGCGCTATGGCCAATTGCCGATCCCCAATCGGTCGGTTGGCGATCCCAGCAGAGGTTCTTGCCCCTTGTTCACCTACACTGGGAATAGGGAGGGAGGCCGTGGGCAGCAGAACTTGGGCCGCTCCGCTGCCGGTCTCCGCCATTGGGCTCATCCCCCCAATCGCCCCCTCGTTTGGGTGGAAGGCCCCCACCGGCTCGCCGCCATCCATGCCGGCAAGTTCACCATCCAAGCTGTCTAGCTCGTCAAGATCGAAAAGACCAGGGCTGGGACTGGCAGTATCTTCGTCGGGAGCGGGGATCGGCTCACTCATGGGGGCAGCCAATTCGGTCGGCAGGCCTTCTTCCAGGGATCCCCCTTCCTCTTCCTCAAGACCGGGCAGGGAGAAGCCCATCTCATCGGGAAAATCGGCATCGCCGGCCAACTGCGTAATGGAGTCGGAGTCGCCTTCTAGGGCTTCCAGATGCTCTCGATCGAACTCGTTGAGGAAGGCAAAGTCATCTTCGACCACCGGATCGGTTTGAGGCCCGCCCTCTTCCGAGCCTACCCGTCGCGAGGTGGCCGGTGGTGTTACCCAAGAATGGGTCGGCATCGGGTGAGATAAACCCAGCGGATCAGCCTCCGGCATTTGCAGCCCGGTCTCCAAGGGATCCCTGAATCTCTCTTCTCCCATGAAATCGCTGCCAAGGCTGTCTGCCTCCAGTGGAAAGGGATTCTGAGCAAAGGGATCCGCCTCCTCTTCCCCCATCTCCTCGAACTGCAAGAAGGGATCGGCAGCAGGGAAAGCCTCTTCCGAAAAGGCATCCGACCCACGGGCAAACTCATCTGGAGAGCGAAACTCGTCCGCTTCTGGGGAATCGGGAAGATCCGCCAGCTCCGGTGCCATTTGCAACAGCTCTTCTAGACCCTTCCGGGCCGACTCCAGCTCATCGGGATCACTGGCTGTTTGTAAAATGGTGTTGTAGGTTTGGCGAGCTTCCAACAACTGCCCAGCTTGTTTTTGTGCCAAAGCCAGCAGCAGCTTGACAGCAGTATCTTGCGGTTCAGCAGCGGCCACTTGGTTGAACAACCGCACCGCCCGGACGTAGTCTCCCTGCCAAAAGGCGGCCATCGCATCGGTGTAGTCTCTCTGACTGTTCGCGCTCGGAACCATGGATCCTCCCTTCACTGCTTGCCTACCTCTGTTCACGCGTCAACACAGATGCAAACGGAACGCCCCCAACACCTCAAAACCCCATGGATGCAGGCTATCCCCCCTTTTCCACATTCAGTCAAGCAAGAGTGGGCCTTTCTGCCGCCGTCTCAGGGCTTACCCTCAACAGCCTCGACACGCATCGGTAGGGGATAGATTTAGTCCAACTTTCCCCATTGTGGCTGGAGTTAGCTTGGATCTTTGATAGGAACTATACACTTTCCTCCCGCTGAGCTCCCAGGGGGCCGTCTGTCAACCCCAACGATTGGATCGCAGGATGGCCGACTGATCCAGCAATGGCAAGCGCGATCCCGTTCCGGGCACCACCCATTCCCCTCGCAAAAAAGGAGCCATGGACTCAGGAGCCGTGAGGGCAGGCCGCACCAATTCAGTCTTCAGCCACTCCATGCCTACAATTAAATCCACAGCCAAGCCCATGAGCAAATCCTGTTGATCCATCACGGCCACCACAGGAATCTCGGCTCGGTCGATGTTCAGGGGCGGGCTGATCCCCAAAAATTGCCCCAGGTCTGCAACCCAGATGATCTCGCCCCGCAAATTCAGCGTGCCCAGCAAAACTGGGGCCACATTGGGCATGGGGGTGATTTTCTCTGGGCCAATGCTCATCACCTCCACAACCGATACCGCTGGCAGCGCAAATTCCTCCCCGGTGGCAATCTTGAACTTTAGGAATAGCTCACCTTCGGGAGCCTCCATCTCCCGCAACTCTTGGGTCTCATCCCCCATCAATAAATCCAGATCCCCCAGCATGATGCTCCCCCGCATGGATAGTCTTGTGGACTGTTGATCCCGCCCCCCTCCCTGCTTAAAACGCAGAGTCGTTCTCAGGACCTACCGAAAGGCGTGGAAGCAGAAGGGGCAGCTCTCAGCCTCTCAGTAATTGCTTAATCGTACCCACCAGTTCCTGGGGCTGGAAAGGCTTGGCAATGTAGGCATCCGCTCCCTGGCGGATCCCCCAGTAGCGGTCAAATTCTTCGCCCTTGGAAGAACACATGACGATGGGCGTTTTTTGGGTGAGAGGGTCGGCCTTGAGAAGACGGCACACCTCATAGCCGTTCATGCGCGGCATGACGATGTCCAGCACGATCAGGTCGGGTTTGTTTTGCTTCACCGCCTCTACGGCCTCCACCCCGTCTTCCACAGTCATCACCTCGAAGCCGTTTTCCTGCAGCAGCTTGCTGATCATCTCCCGCTGGGATTGGCTATCTTCCACCACCAAAACGCGACTCATTTCCGATTCATCTCCCGCAATTGATGTTTGATGGTCGCCAGGAGCTCTTGGGGCTTAAAGGGCTTGGTTACATAGGCATCCGCCTGGTTGCGCCTGGCCCACTCGATATCAAAGGTCTGGTCTTTGGTGGAACACATGACGATGCGAATGTGTTTGGTACTTTCATCCCCCTTCACTTCCCGGCATACCTCGTAGCCGTTCATGCGCGGCATGACAATATCCAGCACCACCACATCAGGCTTCTGCTGGCGAATGCACTCCATTGCCTCTACGCCGTCTGTTGCTGTGGAGACTTCCAAACCGTTCTCGGAAAGCAAGCTGGAAATGGTCTCCAGGTAGGTACGGTTGTCATCCACCACCAGCACTTTGCTCATCGCCGTCTTGCTCCTTTTGCACTCCCGCGCAACCGTCGGGCTGCTTTGACTGAGGTTTGCTCTTGTAACCTCACCTGGCTCCCTGGCTCCGGGCCGGCCATGCTACCCCTATTGTTTCGGTGGGGCCACTCTTCTGTCCAGTACTTCGCCTATAGTCTTCTGTGCCAACATTTTGGCTACCCCAACGCCTATTCGCCACCGCCCCGTTTGGGGGGAGGGCCCACGTAGGATTCGACAATGGTCAACAACTCCTTTTCCGCAAAGGGTTTGCTCAAAAATTCGTTCGCTCCGGCCATGCGGGCCTTAATCCGGTCGGTAAAACCATCCTTGCCGGTCAGCATAATCATGGGGGTTTCGCGGAACTGGCTGGATTTGCGCAACATGGCGCACAGCTCATACCCATCCAACTTGGGCATGGCCACATCGCAGAGAATCATGTCGGGGTTGAGAAGAAACACCTGTCCCAGCGCTTTGAGAGGATTGCCGATGGTGGTAACCTGGTAGCCCTCGTTTTGCAGGATGAACTCTACGGTTTTTTGGATGGCCATGGAGTCGTCGATGCAAAGGATGTGGCTGGGCTTATCGCTGGGTTTGAGGGGACGGCTGGGCTTGGGCTCCGCGATCAAGACGGGCTCGGACAGTTGAATGGCCCCTTGGCGGACGTAGGGATAGATGGCCTTGGCCACCGCCAGGGTGTCTCGACCCAGGTAGCGACCCATCTGGCGAATGCTGGTTTTGCCGTCTGACCACTCGCTCAGGGCTTTGAAGACGGGGGCGGGCAGGTTTTGCTGGAGCGGCAGGGGGTTGACGATGGTGGGAGCTTGGTTGGGAGCTTGGATGTAGGGGTGCAGCTTTTTCCACTCCTGCACTTGGGCTACGATCTCGGTGAGCAGGGGGGTAACGGGGAAGGTGGTCAATTGGGGGGCCAGGGGGGATCCGGCCTCAAAAATGAAGGAACCCTGGTGGAGGCTGAGCAGGTCGAAGAGGACTTCCCGCACCATGCCCAGCAGGATTTGCTTGCCCTGGTTGGGGTTGAGCTTGTGGTTTTCCAGCAAAGACCAGAGGCGGTTGTATTCGGGGGCGTTGACCGCGGCTTTGTGGGGAATTTGAATTTCCTCCAGGGCGGCTTCCAGCTTGAAGCGGTGCAGATAGTCTCTGAGGCGGGCAATGTTCCCTTCCGTTTCAGAGGCGTAGATAATCCGCCCATTCAGGAAGAAGACAAACCAGTAGACAGAGGGGCTGGCCTCTACAAAAAGCTCACCGGTGCGCTGGCCCAGCTCGATGAGCTGAAGGATGCTGCGGATATCGATCTCTTGTAGTTTTCCTTGCATGGGATCCCTGCCTGCAGTCCAGCAAGATACGTCCATTATGACGCTAGTCTTTAACTGTTGCTGCCCCGCCGGTAAGGCCATTTTCGGGAAGAGGGTTAAAGTTTAAAAAAGTTGGGGTTTGACTTGGGCCGAGCGCCTGCATTCCCCGAGGTATCTCTGGACTCCAGCAGACCCTCCCAATTAGAGCAGAATGGAGAGAACTGCCACCAGTAAACCTGTTCTTTGAGTAACCTATGCTGCCAATTCTCACCTCTTGGGTGCTTGGCCCACTGTTGGCGCTCTACACCCTCCTGTTTGTGCTGCGCATCTTTCTGTCGTGGTATCCGCAACTGGATACTTCTCGGTTGCCCTACTCGTTGGTGGTCGGCCTGACGGAGTTTCTGTTGCGCCCGACCCGTCGCCTGATCCCGCCTCTGGGAGGTGTGGACATGGCCCCTGTGGTTTGGGTGGGCCTGGTTACCCTGTTGCGGGAGGTGTTGCTGGGGCAGCAGGGGCTGCTGACAATGGCCCTGCACTGAGAGCGTTTTTGCCAACCATCTCTCATCGACTCTGCAAAATTGGGATCCGCTCGCCGAGGCTCTGGAAAGGCTGGCCCTCGGCGCCTTCTCGGAGCTCCTCCTGTCTCTGCCGCAGTTGCCGGATCAGCTCCGGCACCACCTGGTAGAGATCCCCGACAATGCCGTAGTGGGCAAATTTGAAGATAGGAGCGGCGCTGTCTTTGTTGATGGCAATGATCGTCTGGGATTTGTCCATGCCCACGCGATGTTGAATGGCCCCAGAAATGCCGCAGGCGATGTAGAGCTGGGGGCGGACGGTCTTGCCGGTTTGGCCCACCTGGTGGGCATAGGGGATCCACCCAGAATCCACGGCCTTGCGGGAGGAGCCGACAGCGCTGTTGGGAAAACAAGCGGCCAACTCCCTCAACAGCTCAAATCCCTCTGGGGATCCCAGCCCGTAGCCGCCGGAAACGATCACCTTGGCGCGGGTGAGATCTACCGCCTGGGACAGGTTGCGCACCGTTTCCACAATCTGCAGGCGCAGATCGCCGGGATCCAAGTTGACCGGCACCGGGATCACGTCCCCCTGGCGGGATCCATCCCAGGGCAGAGGCACCATCACCCCTGGGCGCACCGTGGCCATTTGCGGGTTTTTCCACGGGCCGAGGATGCGAGCCTTGAGAGATTCGCCGAAGCTGGGCCGGATGGCATAAAGGCAGTCGGGGAAGAGGCCGGACTTGCTGGGATCTTTGCTGTTGGTGTACTCGAAGGGGCCAATGTCCAGCTCGGTGCAGTCAGCGGTCAGGCCGGTCTCCAGGTGGGCGGCCAAGCGGGGGGCCAGATCTCGCCCGGTGGTGGTGGATCCCAGCAGGATGGTGTGGGGTGGTTGGGGCCAGCTTTTGATCAAGTCTGTGATCACCCGGCGGTAGGGCAGGGTGCGGTATTCGGCCAACTCGGGGTGATCGGCGATGAAGACTTGATCTGCCCCGTGGCCGATCAGAATTGGGGGCAAGTGGGCAATGTTGTATCCAAGCACAAGAGCGCTCAAGGTGGCTCCCAGCTTATCGGCCAGCCGCCGCCCGGCCCCCAACAACTCTAAGCCAATGGGCTGCAGTTCCCCGTTCACCTGCTCGGCGAAGACCACTATCCGCTTGCGATCCATAAAACTGTGACTCCTAGGTTGAGATCGGGATTGAATCGGGTCGAGGGCAATCTTGGGTGTTGCAATTGCGACGAGGTCAGCAGAGTCTTTCTGAGTTAACTTTTCACTGCCCAAAACCGGGAGCTTTCGCCGGCTAGCCACCCTGGGATCGATAGATGAGACGATGAGGATTGAAAGGTGATGGAGATAAGAATTGGCCAGAGG
Organism: Synechococcus sp. R60.1; assembly: GCF_047461835.1. Classification (NCBI taxonomy): domain Bacteria; kingdom Bacillati; phylum Cyanobacteriota; class Cyanophyceae; order Synechococcales; family Synechococcaceae; genus Synechococcus; species Synechococcus sp. R60.1. The sequence goes on from NZ_JANSIA010000020.1 coordinate 20,172, forward strand.
GATGCAAGGCAGAAGATCTAGGAAGTTGCCGCGTAGCGGGAGAGGTCAACGGCCTGGGTCAGTTGGTTGACCAGTTGGGGGACGGGTTGTCCCTGAAAGACCTGACAGTTGCCGCCAATTTCCCCCACTTTTTCGGTGGCAGCCACGATGGTTGGGGATCCCTTGAGACCGCAGCGCTCCGGGTCTGCCCCCACATCGTCCAAGTTGAGGATCTGGATCGCCTCGGCCCGTGCCGCCTCATCCCGCATTAGCCGCTGCACCCGCTGCACACCCCGTAGAGTGGGGTAGGCCAAACGCCGAGCGGAATTGGCCACCGTAATCAAAACCGGCAGGGGCACCATTACGATTTGGGATCCCCCTTCGATGGCCCGCCGCGCCACCAGGATCCCATCCCGAATCTCGAAGGCTTCGCAATAGGTGACCTGAGGGATCCCCAACCGCTCCGCCAGTTGTGGCCCCACCTGGGCCGTATCGCCGTCGGTGGTCTGGAGCCCGCAGAAGATCACATCGGGCCGGCCAGCATAGCGAACCGTCTGGGCCAGGGTATACGCTGTGGCTAGGGTATCGGAAGCGGCCAAGCGGCGGTCGGTCATCAAAATACCCCGATCCACCCCGTGGGCAATGGCCTCGTAGAGCACCTCAATGGCCGGGGGTGGCCCCATTGTAATTGCCGTTACTCTCGCCCCGTGTTGCCGTTTGGTTTGCAGAGCTGCTTCCAGTGCATAGCGATCAAAAGGGTTTAACATCCGCTTGGCCTTGGCGCGATCGATCGTGCCGTCACTGTTGATGCCGGCCTTGGCGTTTTGATCGGGAACTTGCTTAATCAGAACAAAAGTTTCCAAGGGCCTAAACTCCCTAGTGATCCCCTCCAGGTTAAAAGGGATCCCTGAGCACCACAAACTTATTCAGCTTTTTTTCGGGATCGGAAAAGCTATCTCGACTTCAAGCACCCCTAAGCTACTCTTCCCAATACATCTGTTTCTCAGGTTTGATTTCATTGACATGCTCCCCATGCCCAAAGGCAGGGGCCTTACGGCGTTCTTGGGTAACCCTAAACAAAGTTCGAGACACTCCCCTACTGCTCCATGCCGCTTCCGGTCTCCCATCCACCAACGCGAACAGGTCTCCCGTCGGCCTCTTTCAGGAGCAGCCTGGGATCCCTGCCACGAAAAGCTTTGGGGATACTTCGCGGATGAGGGATCCAATAAGGACGCAGACCGCACCTGCAGCCAGAAATAGCCTCCCAGCAAGCAGGATAAGTTGGCCTGCACCGGCAAGCCAATAGACAGAGGCTTCAAAATCGTTGCTGGCCTAACCCAGATTATCCAATCATCCGCTCAGACTTGGGTGGGAGCAGACTTCCATCAAACACTTGCTCTAGAGAGGGCTTAGTGGGCAAGCCAAAGCCATCCACCACCTGAGCAATCGAGGTTTCCATACGAGCAGGCACTACATCCCCCAAACCAATTTGTCGCACCTCATCGGTAACAAACAGGCGCGGCATTGCCAGGGTAAGGCGCAATTTCTCAATTGCCGTATCCAGCACTTGTCCGTCGGCCTTGGCTTTGTCCAGAAGGGCCAACATATTGCCATCGGTATCACGAATAGTGTCTTGCCAACCCTTGACATAGGCCCGCAAGAAAGCTTTGAATTGCTCAGGCTTCTCACGCAGCAATTGCACACGAGTGATGAGCGCATTGCCGTACAGCTCAAGGCCATAGTCGTTGTAAAGGAAAGCCGTGATGTCCTCCAAGCTGACGCCGCCCCGCACCAGATTGGGCATGGCTGAGGTCATAAAGCCGCTGATGGCATCCACCCGACCTTGGATGAGGAAAGGTTCGCGCAACTGCGGCTCCATAGTTACCCACTCCACCGAGCCCGGATCGATGCCGACTTGCTTGGCAAAGACCGGCCAGAGCCGACGCGGCGCATCCCCTGCCGGTGCTCCTAGCTTCTTGCCCGCCAGTTGGGCAGGCTTCGTGATGCCCTTGCCTTTCAAGGTGTAGATGCCAAAGGGAGAGCGATTGAAGTGGACATAGATCGCTACCAAGGGCACGTCCGGATTTTTGGCATTGAACTCGATCATGGAGTAGGGATCCCCTTCCCCCAGGTCGTACTGGCCAGCGGCAATCTTGGTGATGGAATCGGCGGAGCCATAGCCGCGCTCGTAGGTGACCTCCAGCCCCTCTTCGGCGAAGTAGCCCTTCAAGATCGCCGTTACAAGGGGGGTATCCATCGAAGAGGGCAACCAAGAGAGGGTAAACTTCAGGGGCGTCAGTCCCTGGGAAACCAGAAGCGGCCCGCGGCTCTGAGCCCTCGCCTTTAGCCCTCCAACGGCAACCCAAGAGGCAGCCGCAGCAGCAGACTGAATGAATTGGCGACGCGACGATTTCGGGATGGACATACTAGTAAACTCCACAGCAGCTGTCTCAGCAGAAATCCGCAAGCGGGAAGGCGAGCATTACCGCCAAACAACTTAGCAAAGCAGAGTTAAACTTTTGTATTCGGTGATACTTTGTACCCAAAAGCTTGGCCTAAAGCTCTGTCCCGTCAATTTGTCAGAGCCATCTTCGCAAAGCAGGCGAGCAAAAGCAAAGTTTGGCTGGAGGAGCATCTATTCTTTATCTTTTGTCAGATTTTGTCAGAGCCGGTTGGCTGTCGATATGATGATGCTTTTACTGCCCCAGGCATCCCTGGAACCTCTCTCGACGTCTGCCGACACGAACAGCCATGGCCACTCAACCCGTATCCACCTCGCTGATTCGGTTTCTCACCGCCGCCGTAGCCGAGAGCATTCGACGGGCCTCAGAGGCGGGGCAACTGGGATCCCTGGCCCCCCAGCAAGCCACAGCGATTGCCCCCGTGATCCAGATCCCCAGCGACCCTCGCTACGGCGATTACGCCTGTCCCACCCCCCTGGGCATGGCCAAGCTCTGCCGCCTAGCACCGGCCCAGATCGCCCAAACCCTGCAAAAACACTTGGATCTGCCGGACATCGAAACTCAGGTGGCGGGAGGAGGGTATCTCAACTTCCGGCTGGGGGATCCCTTTTTGGCCGAGCGCCTGCAGGAGCTGCTGCATCTGGGAGAACACTTCGGCAAAACAGCCATTCCCCATCCTGAGCGCATTCTGCTGGAGTTTGTCTCCGCCAACCCGACGGGGCCTTTGCACGTCGGCCATGGGCGCTGGGCTGCCGTTGGCTCTACGTTGGCCAACTTGCTGCACTGGACGGGCCACCAGGTGGAGCGGGAGTTTTACATCAACGATGCCGGCAACCAGATGCGGCTCCTGGGCCAGTCCCTCGAGGTGCGGGTGCGGCAACTGCAGGGGGAAGACATCGCTTTGCCGGAAGATGCCTATCACGGCACCTACTTGATCGAGATGGCCCAACGTCTCTTGGAGCAGGTGAAAGCCGGGATCCGCCCTCTGCCCACCACCCTAGAGGAGTACACCGATTTTGCCTATGGGGAAATGCTGGCCTGGCAAAAGCAGACCCTGCAACAACTACGCACCGAGTTTGATCACTGGTTTAGCGAGCGCCGCCTGCACACCCCCGATCCCCAGACAGGCCTGAGCGCCATCCAGCAAGCTTTGCAGGAGCTGCAAGAGCGCGGCTTTCTCTACAAAGCCAAAGCGCCGCGGGGTGAGGATCCCAAGCCAGGGGCCGAAGAGGCCGTCTATTTCAAAACCCAAGAATTTGGCGACGACAAGGATCGGGTGGTGCAAAAGGCCGATGGTTCGTTCACTTATCTAGCCGCCGATATTGCCTACCACCGGGATAAAGTGCAGCGGGGATATCACCGGCTGATCAACATTCTTGGCTCGGATCACCATGGCTATATCGGCCGCTTAAAGGCGGCGGTGGGTGCCTTCAGCCCAGATGTCAAGCTGGAAATCTTGATTGGACAATTTGTCAAATTGTTCAAAACCGACCCGCAAACCGGTGAGAAAACCGAAGTGCGCATGTCCAAGCGCACCGGCAACTTTGTCTCACTCAATGACCTGATCGAAGATCCAGAAATTGGCGTGGGGGTCGATGCAGCCCGCTGGTTTTTGCTTAGCAGCAGCATGGACAGCCCCATCAACTTCGATTTGGATTTGGCCGTCAAGCAAACTTTCGATAACCCGGTCGTGTATGTTCACTACAGCCATGCCCGCTGTTGCACTCTGCTGCGGCGGCTACAGGAAGAAGAAAAGGTTGAACTGACCAACAAAGTCCCTTTGACGGAGCAACAAAAACTGCCCTACAAAGAGCCAGAAGAGCGGGCCCTGCTGCTGCGCTTGTTGGCCTTGCCGGATGAGCTGATCGCCGCTGCCGAAGAGCGCGCTCCCCACAAGATCATCCGCTATGCAGAAGCCATCGCCGCCGATTTCAACAAGTTTTACGACAACTGCCGTATTTTGCCGCTCTTGAAAGAGGATCCCCTTTTGGCCCAAGCCCGCATCCAATTGGTGCAGGCCACGCAGCAGGTTTTGTTTAACGTCCTCACCGGCATTCTCGGCCTGAGCGCGCCGGAGTCTATGTGATTTACGAAGGAGTGCCGTAAGGCCCCCAGCTCACGCTCTGGGCGGAAGCCAGCTATAGCGGTCGCGAGTAGGTCAATTGTAATAAACCGTTCCACAACGCATAGTCATTTATCTCACCGTCAAGGTGAAACAAACGACCGGTTGCTTCCTGCTAAGGCCTCTGGCCCGCTAGCGCGATCAGTTGAAATAGATGGTAATAAAAACCACGACTGCTATCAGCCCCTTTGATTCCGGTAACGCCGATCCCCGTCTCGATGAGGGAGAGGAGATAGGGCTCAAGCGCCTAAGTTTCGACTCTGTGGGCGCGCAAGAGCAAGTTGGTTCCCAAGTCCTCTTGGGCTGCCCAAAAGGCACAAATCCACCACGAAACCTCGTCTTGGCGATAAATGCCACAGGTGAAAGGATAAGGTTGCAAAATATTCGCCATCTGCGCTAAGGCCGGAACTTCCGCCATGTAGTCGGCCCACACTTGGGGATCCAAGGCTTCGTAGGTGAAATCGGAAGGAAAGAATGTGCAACTGGATTCCAGGCTGGGCCGGTTGGTCAGCAACAATTGAGCAGGATCTGAGGATTCACAGCCCAAGCGATCCCCGATCTGAAAGGTCAGTTGAAACAGGCGGTTAATCAGATCAAATTGCTCAGGGCTCATAAGTTCAGAATTCCTAACTTTCAGATTGGGATGGGCGTTAGAGTTGACAGGTGCGACGGCTGCGCTCCAGCTCCGGCTCGATCCAGGAGAGGGCGAAGTGACTCACACAGGGCAACTGCGGGAAGCGGCGGGCCAGCTCTGCTGTTTGGGTTTCCAGGCTGGGGCGTTGCCGCTGGGCTTGTCCCCATAGACCGGCAATGGCCGGGCAGACAAAGGTTTGGGGAGAGGCCACAGCCAGGACCTGCTCCACCTGCTGCGCCACACAGGAGCTATCCTCGCACTTAGCATAGGCCATTGGGTGCCATTCCATACCCGGATCAAAGCGGTCCCAGGGTTGCAGACGAGCGTCAAACCCTTCTCCTACTGCTTGGTTGCCTTCTGGGAAGAAGACAGCCCCCACCGGGATCCCCAGCCTCTGGGCGGGTTGGGCGGCCTGCTGTAGATAATCGAGAACGCCGTAGCGGGCAAACTCGACGCTCAGCTGCCAAAGCTGCTGCTGCCAACGTTCTTGGCGAACGGCGGCGCTGGGGGTGGGGGAAGGGGCAGGAGTTGGTGCTGCTGCCTCAGAACTGGAATCCGCCGGTTTCTCCAGACTCTCTGGTAAATCTTTTGCAGAGGAAAGCTGATCCCCCTGCCAATTCCTGCTGGCCATGTCTTGGGCAGCCCAGTCCAGTAACTCTGGGGAAAGCGCCCATTTCTCGGTCGGGCTGGGCCAGGGATCCCCTGGCTGCCGCCACCTGGGCTCTTCGGCATAGGTGGCATCCAGATGGAGAACATCTGCCACTGCAATGTAGCCCTGGCTTAGGTAGCGCTCCAGCAATGCCCGACCCGCCGGGTTTTCTGCCAAATTGAGGTAGGCTTTCCGGGCGGCCTCTCCATGAATCCACAAGTCTCGGACGGTGGCTGCCACGCTGGATCCCCCTGAGCCACGCGGATAGCGAATGTAGTCGAAAAGGATCCCATCCGGCTGTCGCTGTAGGATGCGGCGGACTAACTCGGCAAAATCCCGCCGTGCCAAGGGATGAAAGGGATCCACAAACACCTCATCCGGGCTGCCCAAATCTTCCCCAAGGGCTGTTGCCGGATCCAGAACAGTGGTTATGCCGCGACCGTTGCGGGCCAGGGCCACCTGTCGATCGGGCCGTTGTCCGTAGCTGTAACCGAAATTGAGGGAAAACACCCAGGCATAGGCAGATAAGCCGCGGCGTCGTGCCGCCTTCAGAGCCAGATCCAACAAGTCGGCGTTGGGCTGTAAGCTGGGCCAGATCCCTCCTGCGCCATCCGGCAAAATGGAGCGACCATCGTAAAAGGTCTCGATAAAAACGCGGTTGTAGCCCAGGTTTACCACTTGGTCGAACACCTGATCCAACACGCCCGGATTGGCATCACAGGGATGCAGACGTACCCAGATGGCCTGGATCTGGGGCCAGCGTTGGCTGCGGCAGGCAATCAAGGCAGCGCCATGTTCGGCCAAAACTTGGGTGTACTCGGCCCAAGCAGCATTCGACTGGGCAGCCTGCTGGCGCAGTTGAGCCTTGCGCGCTACCTCCTCGGGCGGCTGTCGGCAGTAGGCGTCGAGCCGAGCAGCCAAGTGGGATCCCCTCTGTTCCGCACTGTCTACGGAACCAGAGCTGGGGAAAAGGGAATGGCCGGGCCACAAGAACTGAGCCTGGGCCGTGATTCCGGATCCCAGCAACATCAGCGCGCCCAGCACACCCGCAAGCCAGCGGCTCCCTTTGTTTTTTGGCAGTCTTAGCACCCTCAACCTCCACGAGAATGTCTGCGATCGTACTCTTCTCCTGCCCAGAGAGCGGCTATTGAAAAAAAACAGCCGCCCGTGCCCACACCGGCGCAATCCCTTGGTCGATCTCTACCTTAAGTCCGAGTGGTAGGGGGTTGCTCTTCGGTTTTGCCCCTTCCGCCACTGTGACCGTTAGCCAGGTTCTCCTAGGGATCTCGCCAAAAGGCATAGATTAGCGCTTATGATTTAGTAGTAAACCTTTAGCTTTTCTTGATGTCCATGAAGGCCATTACCTTGCACCAACTGCAAATCTTCGAGGTTGCCGCTCGTCACTTGAGCTTTACCCGCGCTGCAGAAGAGCTTTACCTGACCCAGCCCACGATTTCCATGCAGATCAAGCAATTGAGCAAAGCTGTAGGGTTGCCGCTGTTTGAACAGGTGGGCAAGCGGCTGTATCTCACCGAAGCGGGGCAAGCTTTACACCAAACCTGCGAGAAGATTTTTGAACAATTGAATCAATTCGAGATGACCCTTGCCGACCTGAAGGGGCTAAAGCAGGGACGGCTGAGCATTGGAGTGGTCACCACTGCCAAATACTTTATTCCCCGTCTGCTGGGGCCATTTTGTCAGCAGTATCCCGGCATTGACGTAGCTCTTAAGGTGCTCAACCGCCAGCAGGTTTTGGAGCGGATGAGCAACAACATGGACGATCTCTACGTGATGGGGATGCCGCCAGAAGATCTGGACGTGGTGGCGCAACCTTTTCTGGAAAATCCCTTGGTGGTGATGGCCCCCATTCATCATCCGCTGGTGGGCCAAAAGCGGATCCCTCTGGCGCGCATTGCCCAAGAACCTTTTTTAGCCCGTGAACCCGGCTCCGGCACCCGCATGGCTGTAGAGCGGCTCTTCGACAAGCATAACCTGAAACTCAACATCCGCATGGAGATAGGCAGCAGCGAAGCCATTCGCCAGGGCATTGTGGGTGGATTGGGCATTTCGGTTTTGTCTCAGCATGTGTTGGCCTTGGGGGGGTGGCAGCATCATCTGGCTATTTTGGATGTGGAAGAGTTTCCCATTCGGGGGTTCTGGCATTTGGTCTATTTGCGCTCTAAACGTCTTTCGGTGGTGGCCAAAGCTTTTGCCGACTTTCTTCTTTCCCAGGTTTCTCAAATGGAGCTGGACTTTGTGGCTAAAGAGCAGCACAAATCCAATTCAAATCCCAATCCAAATCCGCTTTCCGGCAAAGAGGCTGAAGCACAGCCGAGAGCTCTTGTCGCAACCCCCGGATCCCCTCAAAGTCGTGAGTGAACAATACTCGCAAAAACCCCAGGTAAGCCCGCGCCCACGCGTCCTCTGGATCCAGCTCGACGATTTGTTGAAAGTGCAACTGAGCTGCTTCCGGTTGCAGCAGCACCGCCAACAGCAAGCCCAGTTGGTAGTGGCTCTGGATTTGCTGGCTCAGTTGGCCTTGGGCAGCAGCCTGTTGCCATTCCCTCTCCAGCAATTGCCGAGCCAAGACGCGATCTGGATCTGTTAAAAAAGTCGGGTATTGCAGGGTTGTCCAGGCATTGAGATAAAGGGAGAGGGCCTGCAGATCCCCAGCGGCAGCAGCTCTGGCCGCCTCGCGGAGAGGAAACAAGGGATCCGTTACAAGGGGGGATCCCTCCTTCGGGAAGCTCGACAGGGATCCTCTCCAGGATTGGTGTAGGGAATGGCGGATCCCTTTGGGCGACTGCCATTCCAGGTGGAGAAGGCCACCTCTTGGGAAGTCGGTTGTGGGCAGCGTCAAGATCTCTTCCACCAGCCAGCCGCCTGTTGAGTTGAGCTGCAGGCGATTCTGCCCCAGCACCCAGGCCCGCTTCTCCAAAACCCGTCCTTGCCCGTCTTCCAGCCGCGCCCAGACCAGCGTTTGGGCCAAGTTCTGAGCTGGGCCTTGCCAGCGTAACTTCCAGGCGGGGATCCCCAGCTCCGACAGCGCCTCAACCTCCACCAGCTCCACCTCCTCAGCTTCAAGAGGCCACTCCTGTACCGTCACCTTTGAAAAGCGAGGGAAGTAAGTGTGCAGCCGACCCACCGTAGGCAACTCCACCGCCGGATCTTGTCGCCAGTCTGGGCTGCTGCGCAGGTGCTGCCGGATCTGCTCCTTAGTCGGGCCATAGGGGCCGATAATCCCCTGTTCCCCTTCCGCATCCACAAACCCATCCAGCAAGGAGAGCTCCAACTCGGGCCAGGGGGTTTGCCCGGCAGCGCGGAACGTGACCGGCCAGCGCTGGAGAGCTGCTAAGTAGGTGAGGGTTTCGGAAGAGATCAGCTCTGTATTGGGGAGAACTCCCAACGTGGTGGTCAAGCCTGGCTGGATCAAGGATTGGATCCACTGGGTCAGCTCCTGTGTGGGGTGCTGCCCCTGCCAATGCATTTGGATCCCCGTCCACAGAGGGGCCACCCCTGGGGTGAGGGGCCGACCCAAATTGGCCAAGGCCAAGCAGCCCAGAACTAGCCCTGCACAGACTCCCCTTTGCAAAGCCCACGCACCCCAGCGTTCCTCCAACCACCGGCAAGCCTTTTGGATCCCGCCTGCTGATAACACGGCCAAGAGAGGCAGCAGGGGTAGGGTGAAGCGCACATCTTTGATGTCCACCAGGGTGTAGAGAAGGTAGCCGGAACCGTAGGTGGCCCACAAGACTGCCTCTCGCCTGTCCAGGGATCCCCACCCGCTCAGCAGCGGCAACCCACACAAAAAAGGGCTCATCTGCAGGGGCAAAAGGCGCAAGTAGGCAGTCCACCAGCACAGGGATCCCGCTGGGCAAGTGATGTAGTAGTGGGCAGTCTCGGCGTAAGCCCAGCCATTGCTGAGCACAAACAGCCAATTGGCCCCATACCAGGGCCAGCACAAAAGCAGCATCACACCCATCCCCAAGGCCAAGTGGGCCAGCCGCGCCGGCCAAGGGATCCCTTTCCACCACCCCACCGCTTTCCCAGAGCGCCAGAGGGCCTGACCTGCAACTCCCACCAAAGGCAGCAGCAAAAACAGCACCCCTGTCCACTTGGTGAGCAGCACCGCCGCCACCCCCGCCCCCACCCCCACCGCCCCCCACCAGGAAGGCTTCTCCCCATAGGCCCACAGCGCCCAAAACGCCAGCGTCACCGCCACCACCAGCGGCAACTCCAACATGTACACGTGGGCCAAAGCCGTGATCCCCGGATAGAGGAGCAGCAGCGCCGCCGCCAGCCAGCCCACTTCCCAGGAGCGATAGACCCGCTGTCCCAGCCGCTGGGTTGCCAGAACCAGAACCCCCAGCAACACCAAGTTGAGCAACTGCCCGTCCGCCCGGCTGAAGGGATGCAGAGCCGCCAAGGGGATCCCCAGCCAATAGGCCAAAGGGGGGTAGCGCTGGTTCAAATGCAAAAACTGCTGCCCCCACAGCCCATCCCAGCGAAACCGTCCCAGGTGAAGCCCAAAAGCCTGCGCCTGCAGCAGATGCTGCGCCTCATCCCAGGCTGGCGGCAAGGGATCCGTCGAATTCCAGATCACCAGCAGCAGCAGGGCCACCATCCCCAGCCCGGCCCACCACCGCAGGCAAGGGATCCCCGGCCTGTGGGGTCTCTCCGGCAATGTCTCTCTCTCCTCGTCTGTACCGTTCATGCTTTGAAAACAATCCGCAGAGATTCAGCAGACATTGGGATCCCTTGCAACTGCCACCTGGCCTTGCCCCCCAGAGCTAAACTCAACCTGTGTCATTCTCAGCGCTCCTCCCATAGACCGAGAGCTTCAGCATCCCATGATCGCTCCATCTGCCGGCCCAGAAGGGGTTTGGATCCTTGCGGATCAACTCCACCCACAGCAATCCGCCCTCGCTTCCCTCTCGACCCTATCCCCAGACCGAGTTCCCGTCATTCTCATCGAATCTCACCGGTGGGCCAGCTCCCGCAACCACCACCAGCAGAAATTGGTGCTGGTCTGGTCGGCCATGCGCCACTTTGCCCAAGAACTGCAACAGCGGGGCTACCCAGTCACCTACGTGGAAGCCGACAGCTATGCCGAGCCCCTGCAAACCTGGGCCAAGCAACATCAACTGCAGCAGATCCGCCTCATGCAGCCAGCTGATATTCCCATCCGGGAGGAGGTGGAAAATCTGAGATCCACCCTCCCCTGCCCCCTCCTGATCTTGGAAAACAACCACTTCCTCTGGAGTACTCGTCAATTTATCGACTGGGCCTCAGGTCGCAAGCGCCTGCTCCTGGAAGACTTTTACCGCGAAGGGCGCAAACGCTTCCGCATTCTCATGGACGGCCCCAAGCCCCTGGGGGGGCGCTGGAACTACGACCGGGAGAACCGCCATCCTCCCAAACCGGGAATGCGCTATCCTCGGCCCCTCACCTTTTCCCCCGATGCCATTACCCAGGCCGTGATCACAAAAGTTAAGCAACACTACGGCCATCACTTCGGATCCTTAGAAGGATTTGGCTGGGCCGTCACCCGCGCCCAAGCCCTGCAAGTGCTTGATCATTTCATTCACGAGCGCCTGCCCCACTTCGGCCCCTGGCAAGACGCCATGCAAGCCGGGGAAGACTTTCTCTACCACTCCCTGCTTTCCCCTTACCTTAATCTGGGCCTGCTCACCCCCCACGAAGTCATTGCCGCCGCCGAACGGGCTTACTATCAGGGCGGGATCCCCCTGCCCTCCGCCGAAGGCTTCATCCGCCAGATCCTGGGCTGGCGGGAGTACATGCGCGGCTTCTACGAATACCAAATGCCCAACGGCTATGCCCAGAACAACTTTTTTGGCCACCAGCGACCCCTGCCAGAGTTTTTTTGGACGGGCAAAACCGACATGGCCTGTCTGCAGCACACCCTGGATCAAATTCGCCGTCATGGTTATGCCCACCACATCCAGCGGCTAATGGTGCTCAGCAATTTCGCCCTCATCAGTGGCATTCAGCCCCAGGCAGTAGAAGCGTGGTTTCAGGATGTGTTTATCGACAGCTACGACTGGGTGATGCAGCCCAACGTCATCGGCATGGGCCTTTTTGCCGATGGGGGCATGCTCTCCACCAAACCCTATGCCGCCTCTGCTCAGTACATCCGCAAAATGAGTGACTACTGCCGCCATTGCCGCTACAATCCCAGCGAAAAGGTTGGCAAACAAGCCTGCCCCATCAATACGTTGTATTGGGACTTCCTGTTGCGTCAGCGATCCCTCTTAGCCCCCTTGGGCAGAATGAAATGGGTATTGATCCATTTGGATCGCATGGAACCGGAGCTGAAGGCCCAGATCCAGGCGCAAGCCGCTGCTTGGTGGGATCCCTTGCAATCTGCACTCGACGAACAGAGTCCATCTCATTTGCAATCTGTCTAAGCACCAGAAGATTAAGCATCCGGTAAAATTGAGGCACCCTCCTACCCACCTGTCGCTTTGTAAGGACTGCAAGCCATGAAATGTCCCCGCTGCAGCAAACAAGAAATCCGAGTTTTGGAATCTCGTTCGGCAGAAGGTGGCCAGAGTGTGCGGCGGCGGCGAGAATGCATGTCCTGTGGCTACCGCTTCACCACCTATGAGCGCATCGAGTTCATGCCCATCATGGTCATTAAACGGGATGGATCCCGCGAAAGTTTCAACCGCAACAAGATCCTGCAAGGGGTGATGCGTGCCTGCCAAAAAACCCCCGTCACCGTCAGACAGATGGAAGAGCTGGTCAATGAGATCGAAGAAAAACTGCAATTGGAAGATGCCCAAGAGGTAACCAGCCTGCGCATCGGCGAGATGGTGCTGGAGCGCCTGCAACACCTAAGTGAGGTGGCCTACGTGCGCTTTGCCTCCGTTTATCGCCAGTTTCAGGGTATAAAAGACTTTGTCAATGAGCTGGAACAGTTGGAACCACCTCTGCGACGGGATCTGGAGCGGCTGCTGCAGGACTCCTCTGCCTCAAATTCCGAATCTCCTGGTTCTCCAGACTTGGTGGGAGAGTATTCGTGACGTGGGAACGACAGCGCAACCTGGGAGCAGCGGAGAAGTGGCGCTTGTGGGCGGGAAAAATTGCTGTGAAGAGATCGCCCATTCCAAAGGCTTAGCGGTATGCTTGGGGTAGTAATTGCGGCTTACACTAACGCTAGAGCTGCACGCCTTTAGGTTGCCGGTGTTCAGCACTATCCTTGGAGATCCCTGATATCTTGGATCCCTCTGTGTCAAGCTGTCCCAGCCCCCTGTCCTTCCGAGTCGATCCCAATTTATGCAATACGGTTTTCGGGGTTCTAGCCCCTCTGGCGCTCGCAACAGCAACAGTAACCCCAGTGGCTTTCGCTCCCCTGCCGCAATGGAGACGGGGCCAGGGGTGGTGCCGATTCAGGTGTATCAACAAGTGGCCGAAGAGTTGGAGTCTGCCCGTCAGCAGGTAAGCCTGCTTTCCTCGGAAAACCAGCACCTGCGCGCTCTGCATCAGCAGTTGTCTGGAGAGCTCGCTGCCATCACCCGAGAGTTCCAGGGGCAATTGGGCCACACCCTGAAGCGCCTGCAGCAAATCAGCCTACGGCTTGCTGACGCAAATGGCCAGGCTGCCCAAGTTGCTGCAGCTTCTGAAGCCTCTTTCCAACAGAACAGCCCGACTGCCAATCCCGGCCAACCGGAAGCCCCTCCCAGCTACGATTTTTTGAATCGCCTCAAGCGCCGACAGGCCCGCAACGAGACCCCCTCCTTCTCATCCAACGGCTTTGCCCCGTCCTCCTTTGATTCCCTTCGCCACCCTTCCACCCACACCTCTGCCGAGCCCTACCCCCGCACCGGCTACCAGGTTCCTTCCCTGGACGAGTTGATGCAGGATAGGGGCGGCCCGGATCCCTATCTCGGCGAGGCAGACTCCTCAGCCTATTCCACCGGCATTTATCAGCGGGTACGGGAGCAACATCACGGATCCCAGGGCTCTGCCGTACTTTGGATGGCCGCTGCAGTCGTCTTAGTCATTGGATCGTTTGGGTTGGGATTTGTAGCCGTACAGCCGTTTTTGCGCAACAACCCACCGCCCGTGCAAGCACCCTGAGAGCTATTCACAGGATGCTCCAAAAGCCCGCTGGCGGGGTTAGGATGCCCCCAATGCGCTCCGCACCACTGACGAATGACCAGGGGTTATATCTGTGATCCAGGCTGTCGCTGCTCCTCTGACGCCTAACACATTCTTCGAGCATATGCCCGACGAGGGCCGCTTTGAGCTGTGCAATAGAGTCACGGTCAAAATGCAGCCCACAGGTTCTCACAAGCAGGTGGCGAGCTTTTTGGCATAGCGGTTAGCGGTGCCCACGCGCAAATCCAGCAAGATCAAATCCGCTTTTTTGCCCACCTCCAAGCTGCCGATTTCCCCTTCCAGACCCAGACAGGCGGCACTGCTTTGTGTAGCCATCCACAAAGCCTGTTGCGCCGGCAGAGCAGCTCTATCCCCCGATCCCAACCGCTGCAGAAACACCGCCAACCGCATCTCCTCGATTCGATTTCTTCAGCCCCCACATGCACACAGTGGGCGGCCAAGGTCTGAGCACTCAGGGATCCCCAGCGTTTCAAACACTGCACCGGGGTCAATCCATAGCGAGCCTGTAGAGTTTCCACTCCCCGGCGAGTTTCCGCCAAGTGGGTGTGCAGCCCCACTCCATACCTTTGGGCTAGAGCGGATCCCTGGACAAAACTCTCAGGATGGCCAGAATAAGGAGCATGGAACCTGACCCAGATGTAAATTTGCCCCTCCCCGCGTCCATGCCAAACCTGGATCAAAGCCTCCGTGTCCGCCAGGGATTCTCCCACTCCCCTCGGTTCGTCGATCACCTGTGGGCTGAGGATCCCTCGTAACCCCGACTGCAAGCTCACTGCTGCTGCTAGATGTCGATAGATGCCAAGAGTAACTACGGATAGGGATCGTGAAGTTGGATTACATCCCCCCCTCTCCCATGCCGTACACGAAGACCGCTCTGGCAGAACGAGCCAACTGGTGTAGAGCAGGTAACATGGCAAGCTAATGGTCGACAAAACTGTTACCTCACTAGCTTGCCTTCACCCAATGGTGTCAGCTTTCAGGTAGAGAGGCTTGACGGAAGCCAACCCCCCTATTGCTTGGGTTCCTCTTGATTGGGTTAGGGTGGTGGGCCTGGCACCGAGCTAGGTTGCCAGCAGGTCGCCCTGCCAGTAGGTTCGCCGCTGAT
>NZ_JANSIA010000021.1:0-34583 GCF_047461835.1 Synechococcus sp. R60.1
CGAACGGAAATGGACAGAATGCTATCGCTTCACCGTTGAGCAGTAATGGTCAGCAGTGTTCAGCGTAAATGTATCAGCATTCCTGCCATCCTCTGCTCTTGGCTTCCCAACGCCTCTTGCTGTTCAGCGGCAAGGGAGGAGTGGGCAAAACGACCCTGACCTGCGCGCTGGCTCGCCAACTGGCCCAGGTGGATCCCCAGCGCCGTCTGCTCCTGATGTCCACAGATCCCGCCCACTCGCTGGGGGACGTGCTGCAAATCTCGGTTACGGATGTGGCCCAACCCTTGCCGGATCGCCCCAATTTACAGGTGCGGGCTTTGCAAGCGGAGATTTTGTTGCAATCTTTTCGGCAAACCTATGGGCCGGCCCTGGAGCTCATTGCCGAGCGGGGCAGTTGGTTTGGCCGAGAGGATCTGCTGCCGATCTGGGATTTGGCGTGGCCGGGGGTGGATGAGCTGATGGCGATTCTGGAGGTCAACCGGCTGCTGGCGAGGGAGGAGGTGGATACGGTCATTCTGGATACGGCCCCCACCGGGCATACCCTGCGGCTGTTGGAGCTGCCCGACTTTTTAGATAATCTGCTGGCCGTGTTTGCCACCTTTCAGGCCAAGCATCGGGAGATCGCCCAAGCCCTGACAGGCACCTATCGACCGGATGAGGCGGATGCGTTTTTGGCCCAGTTGCAGGGGGAACTTGAGGGGGGCAAAGCCCGCTTGACCAATCCGGAGAGCACCTCTGCTTGGCTGGTGATGATCCCGGAGCAGTTGAGCGTGGCGGAAACCCGCCGCTTTTGTCAGCAACTGCAAAACCGCCGCGTGCCCATCGGCGGTCTTCTGGTCAATCAGGTGCTGCTTGCAAGAGAGAATAACAGCCAACCTTCGCTGCCCGCTGCTCTCCCCTCTCCTCTCTACTCGGCGCGGCAACAGGAACAGCGGCGTGTGCTCAAAGCCCTACAGGAGGAGCTGCCCGGATATCCTATCTGGGTCTGTCCTTATCAACTGCAGGAGCCGGTTGGGTTGGCGGCCCTGGATGAGCTGGTTCAGCAGCTTCGCCCCTTGCCAGAGGTGCTGCTGGAGTTGGAAGGGATCCCAGAGCAAAAAGCAGAGAGCCAAGAGAAGAGAAAGTCTCTCTTCTCCACCCTCTTCCCTTCCTTCAAGGGGATCCCGTCCCTACCGGATTTTTTGACCCAAGGGATCCGACTGGTGTTGGTGGGGGGCAAAGGGGGTGTGGGCAAGACGACGGTGGCCGGGGCCCTGGCTTGGAACTTGGCCAAGCGCCATCCCGACAAGCAGCTGTTGCTGGTCTCCATCGATCCGGCTCACTCGCTGGGGGATCTGTTTCAGACGAAACTGGGTCAGGATCCCATTCCCCTGCTGCCCAACCTGCTGGGGCAGGAGGTCGATGCGGCGGCGGTGCTGGAGCAATTCCGGCAGGATTATCTGGAGGAGGTGGCGGCCATCTTGGCGGGGGAGGGGACGGCAGGGGTGGAAGTCCAATACGACCCGCAGGCGTGGCGGCAACTGCTGCAGATGCCCCCACCCGGCCTGGATGAGGTGATGGCCCTGTTGAGTGTTCTCCGACAGGAGACGAGCGGGCAGTTCGACCTGGTGGTGCTGGACACGGCTCCCACAGGCCATCTCTTGCGGTTTCTGCAGATGCCCCAGGCTCTGGAAGGTTGGGTAAGCTTGGCCCTGAAGCTGTGGCTGAAATATCGGGATGTGGTGGGCAGGCCGGAATGGGCGCAGCGGATGCGGGAGCTCTTGGCCCAGGTGCGACAGCTCCGGCAGCAGCTCCAGGATCCCCAGTTTGTTACCTTTATCCCCGTCTTTAACCCCGAGCAAGCAGTTCTGGCGGAAACCGAGCGTCTCTTGGCGGAATTGGATGCTTTGGGGATCCCTCATCCCTACGCCGTTCTCAATCGGGTGTGGTTGGAGGATTCTACCCCCTTTGGAGAGGCCCTCCGCCGTCGTCACCAGACTCTTCTGGCCCAGCTCCCCCAGCCATTTTCCCAGCAGGCCATCTTGACCATCCCCTTCCTACATCCTCCCAGCTTGGAGAATATCGGCTCCTACTTATTGGCTCCTCAGGAGCCCTAACCTAGGGGTAGACCTTGCTCACCCAAGGAGTTATGGATCCCCATCTGGAAGAACGCGCCCGCGAGCTGCGCACCCTGCTGCAGAAGGCCAGCATTGCCTACTATGTCCACGATGCTCCCATCCTGGAAGACAGCGTTTACGACCGCCTTTACCGCGAGCTGCAAGAGCTGGAGCGGGCTTACCCTGAACTGGTCACCCCCGATAGCCCTACTCAGCGGGTGGGAGAAAAACCTGCAGAGCATTTTCCCACCGTCTTCCACCGCATCCCCCTCTACAGCTTGGAAAACGCTTTCAACCCAGAAGAGCTAGAGGAGTGGCAAGAGCGTCTGCTGCGAGTTTTGGGCCGTGCCCCTGTTCCCGACAGCAGGACAGAGGGAGAGCTGGAGTATGTCTGTGAGCTGAAGATTGATGGCGCCGCCTTGGCCCTAACCTACATCGAGGGTCTTTTGGAGCGGGGTGCTACTCGGGGGGACGGACAGGCCGGAGAGGACATCACCCCCAACGTGCGCGCCATTCGTTCGATTCCCCTGCGGCTGGCGACAGCAGATCCGCCTCCCGTTTTGGAGGTGCGGGGGGAAGTCTATCTGGCCCTAGCCGAGTTTGAACGGATCAACCAAGAGCGTCGTTCCGCCGGGGATCCCCCCTTTGCCAACCCGCGCAACTGTGCTGCCGGTACCCTGCGGCAGTTGGATAGCCGCGTTGTGGCCGCCCGCAAGCTCAGCTTCTTCGCCTACGCCCTCCACTGGCCGGAAGGATGGCCCGCCGGGGATCCCCCGCAAACCCAGTGGCAGTGTCTGCAGCAGCTCAAGGAATTGGGATTTCCAGTCAACCCCCTTTCCCAGGTCTGTCGGGGCTTGGGAGAAGTGATCCAATTTTATGAGCGATGGCGGGGTGCCCAGCTCCCCTACGCCAGCGACGGGGTGGTGGTGAAATTGAACTCCTTGCGGCTGCAGGAGGAGGCCGGCTTTACGCAAAAATTTCCCCGCTGGGCCATTGCCCTCAAATACCCTGCCCAGGAAGTCCCCACCCGCATCCGCGCCATCGTGGCCAGCGTGGGCCGTACCGGCGCCGTCACTCCAGTGGCAGAGCTGGAGCCGGTTCCTTTGGCCGGCACCCTTGTCAGCCGCGCCAGCCTGCACAATGCCGATCGCCTGCGGGAGCTGGATGTGCACATTGGCGATACTGCCATCGTGCGCAAAGCCGGGGAGATCATCCCGGAGGTGGTCGGGATCCTGAAGGAATTGCGCCCTGCCGACGCTGTTCCCTACAGCCTGCCCAGCCAGTGCCCCGAATGCCACACCCCCTTGGTTCGTCCCCCCGGCGAAGCCGTGACCCGCTGCCCCAACCCCGAGTGCCCGGCCAAGCTGCGGGGCCAATTGCAGCACTGGGCCAGCCGTGATGCTTTGGATATCGAAGGCTTAGGGGAAAAGCGGGCAGCCCAATTGGTGGAGAGCTTGGGGGTGCGCACCGTAGCCGATCTCTACCGCCTCACCCCAGAGCAGTTGCAGGGTTTGGAGGGAATGGGATCCCGCTCCAGCCAAAAGCTGGTGCAAGCCATTCAGCGCTCTCGCCAGCAGCCCTGGGAACGGGTGCTCTACGGGCTGGGGATCCCCCATGTGGGGGTGGTCACTGCCCAGATTTTGGCCGGCCATTTTCCCACCCCTGAGCTTTTGGCCCAAGCCAGCGCAGAAACCATCGCCCAGATCTACGGGATAGGCGCGGAAGTGGCGGAAGCGGTGGTGGCCTGGTTTGCCGAGCCGGCCCATCGTCGCCTGTTGCAGGAGTTGCAGGCGCTCGGGATCCCCGCTCTTCCTCAGCAGGAGAACCCTGCCGTCTCCCAGATCCTGGCCGGGAAAAAATTCGTAATCACCGGCACCTTGCCCACCCTCTCCCGCCAGCAGGCCAAGGCTTGGATTGAGAGTCGGGGGGGCAAAGTCACCGCCAGCGTCAGCCGCCAAACCGACTACGTGGTGGTGGGCTCTGACCCCGGCTCCAAGCTGGAGCAAGCCCAACAACTGGGGATCCCCCTGCTGACCGAAGCGGAGCTGTTGGCGCTGGATCCCACCGTGGAATCCGGTGATCTGCATCCTTGACAGGGTGGATCCCCGAAAAACTTGGGTAGGGTGGGTTGTCTTAGCGGCAGGGATAATTTATGATTCACCTCTAGTGAGGAGTGGACGCCAATAGGGGGAAGCGAACGAAACACGGACAGTTCCTTCCCCTTTTTGGTTACAAAAAGGCGCGGCCACACCTCCAAAAAGTATCCAACTTAACTGAAGGATTCCTTTGCCAGTGCCAGATAAGGTCAACTATGATGGGATCAGCGGAGACGCATGTTTCCGTTCACTCCTCACACCATCTTCCGCTCGGCGTCAAGTCGGGCGGTTTTTCTATAAATCCGTCCAAAGGATGTATGACCATTCCCGATAGCAGCGAAACGGCTCACCCCTTCCATTTCCAGTTTTCCTCCTTGTAAGACACTTGGGGAGAACCGAGGCTGTGGCGTTTGCACGGGTAGCGCAGAGCGCTGGAGAAGCTTATGGTCACTTTGAAGCAAGAATGAAACACCTCCGTTGCATTGCTTCCCAGCTCCCTGAAGAGTGGGTGGTCGCGGAAGCGGCACCGAGCGCTTGGGAAGTGTCTCAATCCAGTTTGAAATGACTATATCTCCAGTCTTTCCAGTTGATCCCCATGGGAATCTCTTGGCACCCTGCCCCCTTGGGGATCCGGAAACAAGCCCTACGAGCCCAGTGGAGATGCTAGACTAGTAGGTCAGTGAGATTCCACCAACTTCGGCCTCCTTACGCTTTCGCAGCCAATTTGCGACTGGATTGGAAGGTTTAGTTTTCTTCTGGCTTTTGCCGGATTAGGATAGCCAAGAGCAAGCAGCAACGAGGATCCCATGGCCAAATATGACTCCCATCTAAAGTGCTCCTTCTGCAACAAGTCACAGGATCAGGTGCGTAAGTTGATTGCGGGGCCGGGGGTCTACATCTGTGACGAGTGCGTGGAGCTCTGCAACGAGATTTTGGATGAGGAACTCTACGACGGCAACACTCCTCCTGCTGCCGCCCCTGCCGGCGGCCGGCGTGAAGCTCCTAAAAAATCCTCCCGCAGCCTGCCTTCTTTGGCGCAGTTGCCCAAGCCGCAGGAGATCATGCGCTATCTCGACCAATATGTGATTGGCCAAGAAAAAGCTAAGAAGGTTTTGTCGGTGGCGGTTTACAACCACTACAAGCGTCTGGCTGCCAAGGCCAACCCCGGTAGCGTCGGAGTTTCGGAACTGGATGAGGTGGAGCTACAGAAGTCCAACATTTTGATCATTGGCCCCACTGGCTCCGGCAAAACCCTGCTGGCGGAAACCCTGGCTCGCATGTTGGATGTGCCTTTTGCGGTTGCAGATGCTACCACCCTTACGGAAGCTGGCTATGTGGGCGAGGATGTGGAAAACATCCTGTTGCGCCTGCTGCAGGTGGCGGACATGGACGTAGAAGAGGCCCAGCGCGGCATCATCTACATCGACGAAATCGACAAAATTGCCCGCAAAAGCGAGAACCCCTCCATTACCCGCGATGTCTCCGGCGAGGGGGTGCAGCAGGCTTTGTTGAAGATGCTGGAAGGGACAATAGCCAACGTGCCTCCCCAGGGAGGGCGCAAGCACCCCTATCAAGACTGCATTCAAATCGACACTTCCAACATCCTCTTCATTTGCGGGGGGGCTTTTGTTGGCCTGGAAAAAGTAATCGAGCAGCGCATTGGCAAGAAATCGATGGGCTTTATCAAGCCAGGGGAGCAATTGTCGGTTAGCCGCGAGCAACGTATGGCCAATGCCCTCAAGGCTTTGGAGCCTGAAGACTTGATCAAGTACGGCATGATTCCCGAATTCACGGGGCGGCTCCCGGTAGTGGCGACTTTGGATCCGCTGGATGAGAAGGCGCTGGAGGCGATCCTGACGCAGCCCAAAAACGCCATTCTCAAGCAGGCGCAGAAGCTGTTGCGCATGGACGGGGTGGAACTGGAGTTTGAACCTGCCGCCATTGCTGCCATTGCCAAAGAGGCTTATCGCCGCAAGACCGGGGCTCGCGCCCTGCGGGCCATTGTGGAAGAGCTAATGCTGGATGTGATGTACGAGGCACCCTCCCGCCGCGACCTAAAGCACATCCGCATCACCGCAGAGATGGTGGAGCGCCGTTCCACCCGCGAGCTGATTCCTCACCCCTCTACGCTGCCCAAGCCTGAGTCGGCCTAGAGTCGCGGCCCTTCCGATCCCTGCTGGATGAACTTATGATCTGTTCTTGAAAGAGGGGGCAGGAGATCCTATGGCAGGGACTGCGTTCCGCTGGCGCGAACGACAGCGGGTGGATCGTGAATATGCGGTAATTGGTCTGGGGCGCTTTGGTTCTAGCTTGGCTCTCACCTTGATGGAGCGAGGGCACAATGTCTTGGGGATCGACCGCAGCCGTGAGATCGTGCAGCGCCTGGCGGATCAGCTGACGCAGGTGGTGGCACTCGATTCCAGCGATGAAGATGCGCTGCGAGCGGTGGATATCCTCTCCTTCGACACGGTGGTGGTGGCCATTGGCAGCGATTTTGAGAGCAATTTGCTGACGACGGTGGCCCTGAAAAGTCTGGGGGTGCGCAATGTGGTCTGTAAGGCGTCGACCGAGCGGCAACGCTCTATTCTCCTGCGAGTGGGGGCAGATCGGGTGGTGTTGCCGGAGCAAGAGGCAGGGCGCCGTTTGGCTCAGGTGTTGACAGCACCGGGGATCCTAGATCAGCTAGAGCTGGAGCCGGGCTACAGCATTACGGAATTACAGGTGCCGGAGGCGTTGGTGGGCCATACGCTGGCGGAGTCGGATCTGCGTCGCCGCTTCGGCATCACGGTGCTGGTGGTGAAGCGAAAGCAATCGCTGGTGGTCTCTCCCCCCGCAGACTACCTATTGGAAAAGGGGGATTTGCTGGTGGTGCTGGGGGCCAATACCAATATCTCGCGGCTGAATGAGATGTAGGGAGGGATCCGATGAGAGAGGACTCCGCCCCGCTTCCGCGAGAGGAGGGCTCTGAGCGCTTGGTTCCACCGGTACCATCCCGCGCCCGCCACCTGCCGACACCGGGCTCGGCATTGTCTCAGTCCTCTAGGGCCTTTGGGGATCGTCTGCAGTGGTTTTTGGGGGGGGACAGGCGTCGCCCGCTGCCGCCGCCATTGCGCCTGGTTACAGGGTTGGGGCTCTTGGCAGTGGTGGGAACTCTGGTGCTCATGTTGCCGGGGATCGGGCGCGGGGATCCCTTGAGCTGGAATGAGGCGCTGTTTACGGCCATGTCGGCCCTGAGCGTGACGGGGCTCTCGACGATTGTGGCGGCGGAGGATCTCACCCTGTTGGGCCAGATTGTGCTGCTGATCCTGATTCAGATTGGCGGGGTGGGCTTCATGGTGTTGGCGGTGGTGGTGTTTCAATTGATCGGGCGGCGCATTTCCCTCCTCAATCGCTTGGCGCTGTGCAATTCGCTGGGGCTCATCGATCCGGGGGCGATCCTGGAATTGACTCGGCGGGTGCTGCTGGGGGTCACCCTCATTGAGTTGGGGGGGGCTTTGCTGCTCTGGGTGCATTGGCGGGATCTCTATGGGCCGGAGCGGGCGGTTTTTCTGGCTATTTTTCACGCGGTGTCGGCCTTTTGTAATGCAGGATTTGACCTGTTTGGCCGGGAAGGGATCCCTACAGACGGTCTGTCGCTGGCGATTTTGGCCGGTCTGATTTTTATCGGCGGTTTGGGCATCCCAGTTTTGTCGGATTTGTTAACCTGGCCACGGGGCCACCGCCCCTCTCTGCACACCCGGATTACCCTGGGCGTGGTGGTGGTTTTGCTCTGCACGGGCGGCATTGGCTTGTTTTTGGGAGAGAGCTTGCCCGGCGGATCCCTGCTGGAGGTAAGCTGGCCCCGCCGCTTGGGCCTGACGTTTTTTCAGTCGGTTTCTGCCCGAACGGCTGGGTTTGCCGGGATCCCCATTGAGGATTTGACCCCGGCCAGCCAGTTGCTGCTGATGGCTCTCATGTTTATTGGGGCAGCCCCAGCTTCTATGGGGGGCGGCATGACCACCGGCACCTTGGCGGTGTTGGTGTTGGCCCTCTGGGGCTATGCCCGCGGTTTGCCCAGCGCTCAGATTGCCGGGCGCAGCTTGGATCCCTCCATGGTGCGCAAGGCGGCAGCGGTGTTAACGGTTTCTCTGTTTGTGGTATTGTTGGCGGCTTGGTTGATTTTGCTGACCCACAGTAACAGTAGGTTGGATCCGGTGTTGTTTGAGGTGATCTCCGCCTTTGCCACCTGCGGCCTCTCGACGGGCTTTACCGGGGAGCTCAACTGGTTTGGCCAACTGATCATTGTGCTGGTGATGTTCTGGGGCCGGTTGGGGGCATTGACGATTGTCTTGGCCTTGGCTCAACAACAGCCCCGCCCGTTGGTAACCTACCCTGAAGAGTCGATCCTAATCGGTTAGTCCAGAACTGAGGAGAGAGCAGCCTCCGTTAGACTGAGTAAGGGATCCCTTCGTCCCTCTCGTTACCGGGAGCCATCCGTGTCCAAGTTCCTTTTAATTGGTTCTACTGAGCCCTTCAGCGGTAAGTCGGCTGCCATCTTGGGTTTGGCCAAGCATCTGCAGCAGCAAGGGATAAAAGTCACCTATGGGAAGCCCATCGGTTCTTGCGAGCGGGAAGATTGCTCGCTGGAAGGGGGCGATCCGGATATGCGCTTTGTGGCGGAGTCTCTGCGGCTGACGATGGATCAAATGCCGCCGATGCTGCTCCGGCTCAACGAAGAGGCTTTGCTGGCTCAAATGAAGCGAGCTCCCGGGGATCCAGCTCCAGAGTGCCCGGTTGCCCCTCTGTTGGAGTTTGTCCAGCGCTCCCCTGCCGATTTGGTGCTGCTGGAAGGCCCAGCCGATCTTTACGAGGGGGAATTGTTTGGCCTGTCGCTGGCCAAGATGGCCCAAGCCCTGGATGCTCCGGTACTGCTGATCAGTCGCTACCATTCCTCCTTGGCTGTTGATTCTCTTCTCTTTGTCCATCGTCAACTGGGATCCCATTTGGCAGGCGTGCTGCTGAACGATGTGCCGCCCGACCAGGTGCAACCGGCAAAAACGATCATTCGGCCTTTTTTGGAGGGACACGGGATCCCGGTGCTGGGGATTTTGCCCTCCCATCGCATTTTGCGCAGCATCAGCGTTGGGGAGTTGGTGCGGCAACTGGATGCCGAGGTGCTCTGCTGTCCGGATCGGATGGACCTGATGGTTGAAGACATTGCGGTAGGGGCGATGAACGTCAACTCGGCCTTGAAGTACTTCCGTAAGCTGGATCACAAGGCGGTGATCACCGGCGGAGACCGCACCGATATTCAACTGGCCGCCCTAGAAACTTCCACCCTCTGCCTGATCTTGACCGGCAAGCTCCCTCTGGATCCCCGCATTCAGTCTCGAGCAGAAGAGCTGGAAGTGCCGATCCTCTCGGTGGATCTGGACACCTTCACCACCATCAACCGCATCGAACGGGTTTTTGGGCAGATTCGCCTGCACGAGGAGGTGAAAGTCCGCTGCATCCAAGAGCTAATGTCAGCGAATTTTGACTTTTCCCGTCTCTATGCTCATTTGGGCTTGACACAACCCCTAGTGTCGGCGGTAGGTGCATAAGAAAAGTTATTACTGGCTTCTCTATATTTGGTGTCTAAATAGATATTTCTTCGAGATTGAGCACTATATCTGATCAAGACGAAATAAGCTCAGTTTTGACGCGCTGGTCTCTAGTGTCTGATGCTTTCCAGTATCTGCAATGATTTCTGCAAAAAAACGCAGGGATCTCTCGCCGGTTTGGCCTACTCACCGAATTCGAGAGATATCATGCGAGTATTCATCACCTCAACACACCACTCCTCCCCCAGATTTTCTGGGGGTTTTTGTTCGTACTGTTTTTAACCTTGTGCGTCAGTGTCACGTAAGCTGATGTTGACGGGGTTTATGCTGCTAATAGTGTGAAACAAAGCTTTTCTGAAGCTGAATACACTAAACAGTGGTGCCGGCACGCCCTTCTGCAATAAGATGCAGTGTCTGTTGTCGAGCCGGGATCCCAAATGTTGCCGTTAGCGCCGGATGAGCACCATGGCCAAGGTTTCACGGATGCACAGCCGCAAAGGAGCGGGCCCCAGCCGTCTGGTTGCCTGCCCCCACAGTGGCATCTTCACCGACGGGGGATGTTCTCCCAATCCGGGGCCAGGGGGATGGGCCGTGGTGGTGGTTCAAGATGATCGGGTTGTGGAAGAGTTTTGGGGAGGGGATCCCGATAGCACCAGCAACCGCATGGAACTGACCGGCTTAATTCGGGCTTTGCGGTATTGCCGTGACACCCAAGGCAACGGCGTAGATACCATCTACAGCGACTCCCACCTTTGCGTACAGACCTACAACGACTGGATGGATCGCTGGGCAGCGCAGGGGTGGCGGCGGCGCACCGGGCCGGTGGAAAACTTGGATCTGGTTCAGGAACTGTATCAACTAAAGCAGCAGTGCCCTCAGGTGCAGGTGGTTTGGATCCAGGCTCACGAAGGGTTGCGCTGGAACGAGTACGTGGATGAGTTGGTCGCTCGCGCCCGGCCAAAGTAACAATTTCTACATATTCCGATGTATGAGGCTGCGATCACAGACAGGCTCTGAGTCCATCGCCTATCCTCAAGAGGACGGCTCGTCGCAGGTGTGATATGAAGACCCAACTTCAGTGCCGGTTTCGTCCTCTCTCCCTTACGTTGATGGCGGTGGGGGGCTCTTGGCTTCTGGGATCCTGCCAGCTCAGAGGGCCACAAGTGCAGTTGCCCGGCGATGTTCTGCCGGAAACCGCGCTGGTTCCCCAGTCGGCGCCCCTGGTGCTGACCTTTTCTACCCAACCGGAAGAATCTTTTCGCACTCACCCTGACCTTTTGGCCCAGTGGGAGAGCTGGACGGCAGAAGCTTTGGCTGAAACCGGCAAGGAGTTCTCTCGGGAAGAGATGCAAGCTTGGGCTGGCGAGCAATTCACGATGGCAGTGGTGATCCCCAATCTGGTGCCCGGAGCTGCCGAGCCGGTGCCCGGGATCCTGTTTGGAGCCAGCACCCGCAACGCCGATTTGTCCGGGCAATTCTTGGCCCAGGTGCGGCAACAGGCAGCAGCAGAAGGGGCCAACTTCGAGCAGCGCCAGGAGCAGGGGGTCACCCTCTATGTGCAAACCAACGGAGAGCCGGGCGAGCGATGGGTAACTGCTGAGTTTGGCAACCGCTTTGTGGCGGTGGCCAACGACCCGAGGGTGATGCAGCAGGCGATTGCTGTGTATCGCGGCGAAGCAGAGCCGATTGGCCGCTCCGAAAGTTTCCGCACCGCTGTTGGCGATCTGTATAAGAGCGGCACGCTGGCCTTTGCCTACTTCAACTTCCAGGCTTTGCAGGAGGATCCCGAATCTTTCAAAGACTGGATGCAGGATCTGGATCCGGCGACGCTGGGATCCCTGCAACCCCTGCGCTCTTTGGCCATGGCTGCCCACTGGCAGGAGCAGGGCCTGCGGCTGCGCATGTTGACCCAG
Organism: Synechococcus sp. R60.1; assembly: GCF_047461835.1. Lineage (NCBI taxonomy): Bacteria > Bacillati > Cyanobacteriota > Cyanophyceae > Synechococcales > Synechococcaceae > Synechococcus > Synechococcus sp. R60.1. The sequence goes on from NZ_JANSIA010000021.1 coordinate 11,688, forward strand.
ACCGATCCGAAAACCCAGGTGCAGGGGGGGTGGCAAACGGCTCGCGGCGAACTCATTCAGCGGCTGCCCGGCAATGCCTTGGCGGTGCTGACCACCCAGCAGATTGCCCAGCGCTGGCAAGCCGTTATGCCTGAGCTGGAAAAAGATCCGCCGGTCAAGGAGTCGTTAGAGGAGCTGCGGGCTGAGTTTCGCGCCAATACCCGTTTGGACTTGGAAAAAGATCTGCTGGCTTGGATGGATGGGGAGATGGCCCTGCTGGTGGCACCGGATGCCCAGGCCCATCCCCTGTTGCAGGGCATGGGAGCAGCCTTGGTGATCGAGACCAGCCAAAAAGACAAGGCCAACGCGGCCCTGACTCAGTTGGATCGGCTGGCCCAAGAATCGGGAGTAGGGGTAACGGAGGCGGGTGGACAGGTGACGTGGGCGGATCCCTTGTTCAACCGACCGCTTCTGGTGCGGGCTTGGGAAGGCAACTACCTGATCGTTACCACCAGCACGGCGGCGCTGCAAACCCTCGCCCAACGCCAGGGCAATTTGCTTCCCCAAACCGAGCCGCTGAAAACCCTCTACGATCAGTTGCCCAAGCCCAACTACGGCTACTTTTTGCTGAATTGGCAAGGGATCCGAACAGTGCTGGAGGCCACACTACCGGGTGGTTTGGCAGGCTTGGAGCCGGAGGCCCGTGAGCTGCTGACCCGCATCGATGGGCTGGGGATTACCAGCTACCCTGCCGGGGATCACGCCTTTGGGGTGGAGCTGCTGGTCACCGTGCCGCCCAAGCCACAGCCGTAAGCTCTTTCCCCCCTCTCCCTTGGGGAGAGGGGCTGGGGGTGAGAGCTACAGCCGAATCAAGCCATAGGTGAGAGCATAGCGCACCAGCTCGGTGCGGCTGCTGGTGCCTGTCTTGTTCAGCAGGCGGGTGACGTATTTTTCCACGTTGCGCACGCTGGTTTGCAGCTGCTTGGCAATCTCCTTGTTCATCAGCCCTTCTGCCACCTTCTCCAACACCTGTTGTTCCCGCGGCGTCAGCTCTACCTTGATGGGTGGGGGCAGGGGGGTGGGGGCAGAGGTCTGGGCAGGCGTGGCTGTGGCAAGGGTGCGCTCCGACAGCAGGGCGCGAATCGAGGCCAGCTCGCGGGCCACCACCTCCGAAGGGCTGGCAGCGCGGGATCGCTCAATGAGATTGGAGACGATGGCCACCAGCTCCTCCGGATCGAAGGGCTTGGGCAAATAGGCATCGACACCGGCCCGGTAACCCTGGATGCGGTCGGCGGTCATCCCCTTGGCGGTGAGGAACACCACCGGCAGATGGCTGTAGGGCTCGAGTTTTCGCAGTTGGGCCAAAAATTGATAGCCATCCATGCCCGGCATCATGATGTCGGAGATGATCAACTGAGGCTGGGCCGTGCTGAGCAGTTGCAGAGCCTGCTGGGCGTTGGCCGCCGGGATCACCTCAAAGCCGCTGTCCTCGAGGTAGGCTTGCACCGCTTCCCGTAAGCCGGGTTCATCATCTACTAGCAGAATGCGGGCTGCTGGACTGGCAGCAGGGGGTTCGGGTTTGGCTGGGGGAGAAGAGGCCATCTGCAGCTCCTGGGTAGCGTTCAAGCGTTTGGCGGCACCTGCCATCCCATATCTCTACAATCTTCCTACTAACCTGTGGGCAATCTCAGGCGAAAACAGGAGCCTTGGGGGGAGCTTTCCACCTGGAGATCTCCGCCCATCCGGGTGGCCAGGTCGCGGCTAATGGCCAACCCCAGCCCCTGCCCTGGCTTAGAAAGATCTGCCCGAAAAAAGGGATCGAAGATCCGCTCCAGGTTCTCAGGGTGGATGCCGGGGCCGTTGTCGCAGACGGCAACGAACACTTCCCATTGCGAAGCAGTTGAGGGATCTTCACCCAGCTCCACCTTCAGCCGGATCTCACCTGGGGGCGGGGTGTACTTGCAAGCGTTGTCGATCAAGTTATCAAGCACCTGCCGCAGGGCACGCGGATCGGCTTGTACAGGGGGTAGGGAAGGGGGCAGGACGGCTTGAAAGTGGTGTCCCTGGGTTTCGGCCAAGGCTTGATAGATGGGAATCCACTCCCGCAGCAGGTCGGCCAAGGAGAGGGGCTGAAGCTGGAGGGGGGCCGGGATCCCGTCCAAACGCTCGAACTCCGCCAGCAGCTCCTGCAAATGCTTGCACTCCTGTTCAATGCTCAGGCCAATCCAGTGGTTGCGATCCTCGGGGGGCAAGCGTTTTTGCAATAACTTGGCCAGCGTGCTCAGGGCGGTGAGAGGATTGCGCATTTCGTGAAGCAAAGTGGAAAGCTGCTGGGCAGAAAGAGTGACCCCCTTAACCTTGGGTTCTCCGGCTCCGCAGACGGGTTCAGGCTCTGGATGGTGTTCAGCAACTTTTCTGGCTCTCGGCATGGATCCAATCCCTAGACTCTCCCGGCGCTGGCAGATCGATCCTAGCCCTACCTCCCCTGCAATCCGCCATATCAATCCTGAGACGCTATCGGGATCCCAACTGGGTGGCTTATAGCTGGCGGGGCAGGTAGATGTTGAGAATTTCCCCCCGACGGGCGCGATGGCGCACGGTGAGGTAGCCCCCCAAGGCGCGGAACAGAGTTTGGGTGACGGGAAGGCTGAGGCTTACTGCACCTGTGTCCGGCTGCACGACCAACAACTGCCCAATCGCCTGAGGGGATTTGGGCTCTGAGGCAACAGTGGCGTCGCTGCCCTCAGGTGTGTTGACCTGAAACTGAAGTTTGACCAGCTCCCCTGCGCTGACCAACTGGGCGCGAATGTGGCTGCCAGCCGGCGTGCTGCGGGCAATGCGGTCGACCATGCCAAACAGCACCGCTTCCAGCGCCTTGGGATCGCTGACCACATCCGGCAGCTCATCGGGAATCTCCAACTCCAGTTGGGATCCCCGCCGTTCCACCTGCTCCTGCCAGCGAGGCAGGTTTTGCCGCACCAAGTCCACCAGCGCAATGGGCTCTAGCTGAAGCCGACGCCCCTCCTGTGGGGTAGCAGCGGGCATCACCGTTTCTGTAGCCTGGAAAAACAGCCCGAAGCGGTTGATTTGCTCGGTACATTCGCGGTCAATTTTCTCCACGTATTCCCGTACCCGCGACGGCAGATCGTGCCGCTTCAGGATGAGACTAACCAAGGTGCGGATGGTGCTGAGGGGCGTCTGGATCTCGTGGATGAGAGCCCGCAACAGTTCTGCCTCCGAAAGGCTGTTCTGTTGGCCTTGACCGGCAGGCTGGCCATGGGAAGGAGGAGACCGCCGCTTCTGCCAATCTTCTGGCCGGGTTGTGGGCGCAGGGGAGTTCTCGGCTCTGGCGGGGGGTAAGCGAGCGGGCGGGGATCCCGACTCGGCCAGGTTTCCCAGCAGAAGAAGGCTGCTGAAGCGGGCCAGCACCCGCACATGAGGCTCCATGAGGGGATGGTGCTTGATCAGCTCCTGCCAGAAGGGCAAGCGATCCGGCCTACCCTGTTGAACCCGCTGCTCTAGGATCTGCCAAGCCCGATGCACCACTTCCGGCTCAAAAGACACCATCATCCCCCTCTGCCGCGTGTGGGGGTGATGCCCTTGGGCGGCCACCGCCGAAAAAACAGGGGTGAGCACCAGCAAAAAAGGCTCCTCCACCAGGGGATCCTGCGGCAGGAGAGGGATCACCGTCTGGCCAGGGGTCAGAATCGACTCGGGGGACAAGTCGGGGGTAAACAGCCAGGGATCTTCACGGGCCAGCTCCCGCAGCTTCAGGTTCGGTTCTGGAGCGTCAATGGGCGACGGCAGTTGAGGCAGCGGATCCCGAACCACCCAGGGGGGCCACCAAGACACCGGCCCACCGATCACCACCCCAAACTGTCCAACTTCTTGCCATAGCTGGAGCAGGGCTGCCACCGTCTGCTGCCAGGAGCGCTCTCCTGCCCCCGGCAACCATTCCGGCAAGGGCAGATCGGCCCACAAAGCTTCCATCAAGGACAGAAATCGGCGGCTGTTCACGGATCTCTTTGACCCATCCTTCCCTTGTAGGGTAGCGGTTGTGGCCCCTCTGGGGCAGGGGAAAACCTCACCTTTTCCGGGGCGGATCCCCGTCTCACTCAGGGACAAGAATCCTCGTCCTCATACGGTAGCGAGTCTGTCCAATCAGCCTACCCGTCCATCCGGCAGAGTTGCCCCGCGCAAATTGGCCCCGCTGAGGTTGGCTGTGCTCAGATCGGCTCGGGTTAGGATTGCCTCGCCGAGATCGGCATTTTCCAGGTTGGTGCGGCCCAAATAGGCATCCACCAGGTTGGCACACCGCAAATCGGCCCCGGCCAGATTGGCCCTACTCAGATCTGCCCGCGCCAGTTTGGCCGAGCACAGACAACTGGCGGAAAGATCGGCTGCGGCCAGATCCGCCTCGCTCAAGTTGGCCTCTGTCAGATTCACCTGGCGAAGTATCGCCTCCTTCAAGTTGGCCCGCGCCATCTGCACCCCTTGCAGGTCTGCCCCCAAAAAAGAAACCCCCCTCAGGTCGGTCTCGCTCAGGATGGCTCCCTGCAAACGGGCTTGCTGCAGGCTGGCCCCTCGCAAGTTGGCCTTGATCAAACTGGCCTCTTTTAGGTTGGCCCCGCTCAGGTCGGCCCGTGTCAAATCCGCTCCCGACAGGTTGGCTCCGCTGAGATCAGCGCGGCTAAGATTGGCGTTGCGCAATACCGCTCCCCGGCGGCTATCGAAACGGAGATTAGCCCCCCGCAAGCAAGCTCCCCCCAAGTTGGCACTGGTGAGGTTGGCCCAACGCAAATCCGCATCCAGCAGGTTGGCATCGATCAACAGGGCCAGCGTTAGGTTGGCCCCATGCAAATCTGCTCCTTGTAGGGTGGCGCCGTGCAACTGGGCATCTCTGAGATCCGCCTCGCTCAAGTCCGCCTGGCTGAGGTTGGCCCCCCCGAGGTTAGCCCCGACGAGGTTGGCCTTCTGCAGCTTGGCCCGCCCCAAGAAGGCGAAGATCAAATTGGCACTGTGCAGGTTTGCTTGGGAGAGATCCACCCCGATCAAATCGGCCCGGCTCAGGTCAAGGGCGGCCAGGTTCTCGCCGGCAAAGTTGATCCGTCCTGCCCGGTAAAGCCGAAGCAGATCCTTGGCATCCATAGAAGAGAGGGGAGAGCTCAGAGAAGTGAGAGAGGAGCTGCACTGGTGGTTATTCTAGATAAGGATCCGGGCGTTTCCCCAGCACTCTGCGCAGCTGATCGCCAGTGTTGAACGGGATCCCCAAACAGCGGGTTTGAGCTTCAAACCAGCCCGAACAGACGGCGCTCTGCCTCCTCCATGCGATCCAAGAAAGCAGCAAATTTGGTGGAGATCTCCCCCACTTCCTGCAAAAAGGCGCGTAGTGTTTGGTACTTGAGAACCAAGGCTTCCTCTAGGGTGCAGGTTTGGAACTGCTCATCCAACGCCTTGCCCAACTCGCTCAGGGCCTGTTCGATAGCAGTTTTGACAGAGCCGACGCTGCGCCGCACCAAACGCATCACCTCCTGCTCCAACTGCGGCTTTTGCTGGGCCAGCTCGCTGCTGGCCAACACCTGTCTTAGGGAAGCATAGGGATCCGCCAGCTCAGCGGGCATTTCGGTAACCGCCTCCGGCAGAGCCTGTTTTGCATTGCTGACGCGCAGGGGCTGCACCAGGCGCCACTCCGATTGTTCTAGCTTTTTCAAGATCCCCATGAACATTGCGGCGGATCCCTCGACATCCCTCAAGAAGCCGCGCAGCACCTGGTGTTTGAGCGTCAGATATTGGGCGGGATCCTCATCCTGTAGCCCTTCGTCCAGGGCATTGCCCAACTCGCTTAGGGTATTCTCGATGGCAACCATCAGGGATCCGGCGCTGCGATGGAGCAGTTGGCGGCAGGACTCTGGGATCTCCTGTCGCAGGTCAGAAGAGGGGCCGGGTGGTGTTGTCCAGGTTGCAAAAGCCGAAAGCTCTGCAGGCTCTTCCTCATCCTCTGGGATCCCAGCGTCAATCCAAGTCATGGGGCTGGCCAGGGACTCTGCCTCGCCCGCGCGAGCGGCATCTTCGGTATTCAGCCAATCCAGATTGGCGGAGAGAGGCTCAGCAGCCAATCCTCCGCCGGGGAGGGTCGCTGGGGGCACGTCAACGTAAAGAGGCTTCAGCATCTGCAGCACAGCATTGGCGGCTTGGCCATCCTGATCCGGCTCCTGCAACTGCTGCACCGCCTCCTTCAGCCGGGCTTCCAGTTCTTGGGGGGAGGCGCAGGCATCGTAGAGGGCTCTGAGCAGCTCGTCCAGGCTGTAGCGCCGCAGGGCCGCCAACCCCTGCAGAGTAGGCTCTACTTTGTGGTACAAAGCCGTGAACAGAACCAGCTTGGCCCGCAAAGGGCTGGTTTGCCGCATCACCCCTGCCCGCAGCTCGAAGGGATCGTAGTCTTGCTTTTGCAGTTGCAGACCGCCATATTCCAAGGACAAAACAGGCGAGGGCGTAGCCCAAACTGAGGGATCCGCTTGGGGCTGTTGATACAGGGGCTGTAGCTTGCTTAGCAGCATCTTGGCGATGCGAGCATACTCGGCTTTTTTGTTGATGCGGCTGATGGCCTCTCGAAAGCGTTGGCCCAAAGCATCAAGGGTAGCGTGCTCACGGCAAAGCTGCTCCAGCAGAGCTTTCAGGTCTATTTGGTTCAACTTGCTGACATCGCTTTCCCAAGTGCTGGTGCAGGCAAAGTAAACCAGCTTTTTCACTCGGTCTGCGTACCCGCCCTGCTGCACTTCTTGCACAACAAGGCCAAAGGGATCCGAGACAACCATAGGGAGCTGCTAAGCAGGAGTAGGTGGATCTAAGCTTACGAGGATCTTTGCGGTTTTTGAACAAGGACGGGTACCTTGCTGGGCAGAATAACACATCCTTCCCAGACCTGATGTTTGCCCAGGGATCCCCCAGCCATCAAGTGGGATTTAGCGGCCTATTTTTTGCAGGGCTCTTTCCACCTGTACTACATGGCGGTTCAGTCCCAAGTTTTCCGCTGGGATCCCCAGGGCCAGGCCCACCAATTGTGGCAAATGCAGGATCGGGATCCCCAGCTTGCGCCCGATCACCTGTTCCACCTCCGGCTGCCGAGAGTCCAAGTTGAGGTGACATAGAGGACAGGGGGTAACCAAACAATCGGCTCCCGCCTCTATTGCCTCTACGAGATGCCGGCCTGCCATCGAGAAAGACTGCTGCGGGGCGTAGCTGGAAATGGGCCAACCGCAACACTGGGTGCGCCCGCGATACCAAACGGGGGTGGCCCCCAAACGCTCGAAGAGATCCTCCATCAAACGGGGATCCCGTGCCACATCGAAGCGGGAGATGTCGTAGGCCCGCAACAGATAACACCCGTAGAAGGCAGCGCAGCGCAGCCCCAAGAGGGGCCGCTTGACCTGTTGGGCCAATCGCTCCAGGCCGTAGTCATGAGCCAGCACCCACAGCAAATGGCGCACATCGCCTGTGCCCTGGTAGCAGCTCTCGCAGCCCCCTTTCTGGCACAGGGCCTGCACCTGGTGAAAGTACTCTGGACTCGCGGTTTTCGCAGCCTTCAACTTTTCATTCACGCGGCCCAGCACTCCCTGACAGGTGCTGCAGTGGGTAAGCATCGGCAGCCCCAGCGCTTCCGCCAAAGCCAGGTTGCGGGCATTCACCGTATCTTCCAGCAGCTCCGATTCTTCTTTGAAGGTGCCCGAACCACAGCAGGAAGCGGCTTCCAGCTCCACCAGTTCAATGCCCAGATGCCGCGCAATCTGGTCGGTGGAGTCATACAGCTCACGACAGGCCCCCTGGGCCACACAGCCGGGGTAGTAGGCGTAGCGCAAAGGTGAAGGAACAACCGCGGTCATGAGAAGACGTGAGAAGAAGAAGAGAATTGGGTTTGCGATCTCAACGGTAATAACAATCCATGGATCCATTGCCCACACAGCAGAGCACTGGCCTGCCTGCAGAGCGGGAACCCAGAGCCTAAGATCCTACACCCATGCGCTGCCACAGCACATCCGTTGCTGCCCAGGACAGGGAGTTTGTCAAAGCTTCCCTATTTATCTGCCCCTATTTTGAAACCATTCGGAGCCGATACCCTATTTTTCTCCCTGCCTAGTGCCTCTCTGGCCGATGTCGGGTAGATTTGGCGGTAGCCATCGCTGAGGAATCGGTCAACGCTTTATGAACAGCCCGATCCAGGATCGCGATTTCCCCTTTTCACCCCGCTCTAAGCAGGGCAGTCTGGGTTGGAGCCTTCCCCTGAAAGGCTTGGGATTTGGCTTGTTTTTCGGATCCCTAGTTTGGGCAGGATGGGCAAGTCAACTCCAGCTATGGGCCCAGCCGGTCGAACAGCAACCCCAGGAGGAAGTCTTAGTGCCAGGGCGCAATTTGGATCCTGGGGCGCAAATCCGGGTGCGTAACGAGCTGGTCAAGATCTGTGGGGACTATCGTTGCGAAGGCTATCGCTTTTCGGTACGGGTACCGATCAGCCCTGAAGACACCCTGGAAACTCTGCTGGGGCGGCTGGATACGGAGATGCTGCGGGAGGTGGATCGGGTGTTTCAAACTCGGCCCGATCTGAATCGGGTCATTGTCGATGGCTACGTCTTCTCGGGTACTCCCGCTTTTGTCAGCCGGGAAGTGCTGCTGCAAACAATGTTTGTGCCCCGTCACCGTTGGGAAGTGGGGCGCTTTGGGCCAGAGCAAGATGCGATTTTCTATGCCGAGCTGTTGGGACAGGTGACGCCCTTTCTAACTCCATCCCCAACCCCCACGCCTACACCTGGGCCTGTGCCTGGAGAAGGTGTGCCCCCTCTGCCCCCGCCTCCTGGGGAAACTCCTCCCATAGAGGCAACGCCTACCCCTCAAGAAACCCCAGCCCCTCCGCCTCCACCTCAAGGGGATGTAATTCAGCGGCAGCCGATCCAGCCCTGAGGGGGTTATGGGGTGGCTAAGTCTGGGTTGTGAGGGATCCTCAGGATCCCTTGTTTTGTGACCAGGCCAGTGCCCTCCCAGTTGTCGCGGGGTTGAGTCCTGAGCCGAGGTGATCTAGGCTTCAAAAGTGGAGGGATCCCTCCAATTCATTGCTTGACTGGTGTGTGGCGGCATGGCAGGACACAGCAAGTGGGCCAACATTAAACGGCAAAAGGCCCGTGTAGATGCCAAAAAGGGCACCCTCTTTACCAAACTCTCGCGGGCCATCATCGTGGCAGCTCGCAACGGCTTGCCAGATCCGGATGGGAATTTTCAGTTGCGGGCGGCAGTGGAGAAAGCCAAAGCAGCGGGGATGCCCAGCGAAAACATTGAACGAGCCATTGCCAAGGGAGCCGGCAACTGGAGCGACGACAGCCCCCTGGAAGAAGTTCGCTACGAGGGCTACGGCCCCGGTGGGGTGGCTGTGTTGATCGAGGCCATGACCGACAACCGCAACCGCACGGCTGCCGAGGTGCGAGAAGCCTTCAGCAAAACCGGCGGCAGCTTGGGAGAAGCCGGCTGCGTGAGCTGGCTGTTCCGGCAAAAAGGGGTGATTAGCCTAGAGGGGGTGACAGATCCCGAAGCTCTGCTGCTAGCGGTAGCCGAAGCAGGCGGGGAGGATCTCAAGGTAGAGGGAACCGACGCAGAAGTCTACTGCGATTACACCCTGCTGGAGCAGGTGGCCACCTACCTGAAAAAAGAGGGCTACCCAGTGCAAGATGCGGCCATCCGCTGGATCCCCTCTACGGAGGTGCATGTGGAGGATCCCGATACGGCCAAGTCAGTGCTTGCCCTGATGGAGCGTCTCGACAACCTAGACGATGTGCAGAATGTCTACGCCAATTTCGAGATCGACGAGGCGGTGATGGAAAGCCTGGCCTGAGAACAGGCTGCCATCATCTTCCGAGAAAGGGAAACCTTCAACAGAAGCATCCGTCAGCGGAGCTTAACGGCGGTGCCGGCGGCGGTAACGAGGATCATTGTCGTGCTCATGTTGGTATGAATGCTAACGCCTAGGATGCCATTTGCTCCCAAACGTTTGGCTCGCTGCTCCAACTCTTCCAAAACCTTTTTCTGGGCATTCTCGAAAACTTCTTCATAGGTTCTTGTGCGTCCCCCGATGATGTTGCGGAGGGTAGCAAGGAAGTCCCGTAGAACATTGGTGCCATAAACTACCTCGGCGGTAACAATGCCCAAGTAACGCTCAACCTCTCTACCTTGGAGCACGTCTGTAGTGGTCAGCAACATCAGCTTGCTTCCTGGGTCAACACCCACCAAGATAGTCGGGATCCTCAACCTTTGGAATCGGGTTCTTGCCCTGTGTTTTCAGCAGAGTGGCGATATGTCGAAGGGCGACCAATCCCTACAGATAACCGTTCCACAACGCATAGTCATTTATCTCACCGTTGAGGTGAAACAAACGACCGGTTGCTTCCTGCTAAGGCCTCCGGCCCGCTAGCGCGATCAGTTGAAATAGATGGTAATAAAAACCACGACTGCTATCAGCCCTTGCCGCGTGGTAGGGCGCTCAAGGGGATCCCTGGCCAAGACCGGCGGCTGATACAATAGCTGCCCAGGGATCCAAACCAAAGATCTCTAGATCTCTGCTTTTCCAACAGGATTTCCCCACAAGCCCGATGGCAGGCCCGATCCGAGTGGTGGGTAGCTTGAACATGGATTTGGTGGTGCAGGTGCCCCATCATCCCGGCCCTGGGGAAACGGTGCTGGGATCCGACTACGCCACCTACCCTGGCGGCAAAGGAGCCAATCAAGCGGTGGCAGCGGCGCGGGCGGGAGCCCAGGTGGAAATGTGGGGAGCGGTGGGATCCGATGAGTTTGGGCGTCTGCTCCAAGAGAACCTGGAGCACAACGGCGTGGATACCCGCCACCTGAGGCAGTTGGAGGGGCCCAGCGGCCTAGCTTTGATCACAGTGGATCCCGGCGGGCAAAACAGAATTGTGGTCAGCCCTGGGGCCAATGGTCGCTATCTGCCGGAGCATTTGCCTCCCTTTACCCCGGCGGCCCTGCTCCTGCTGCAGCTGGAAATCCCCCTGCCCACCGTGCAAGCTGCAGCAGAACAAGCCTTTGCCCAAGGGATCCCGATTTTGCTCAACCCTGCGCCCATCGCGCCATTGCCGGGATCCCTGTTGCGCCAGGTTCGCTACTTGGTGCTCAACGAAAGCGAAGCGGCTGCCCTTGCCCAATCCCCTGTGGAGACGCCGGAACAAGCCCAAAAGGTGGCTCAAGAACTGCAGAAACACGGGATCCCAGCCGTTATCCTTACCTTGGGAGGGGCAGGGCTGGTCTGGGCAGATGGGGAAGAAAGTGGCCATTGGCCAGCTCATCCTGTGGAAGTGGTGGATACCACCGCTGCCGGAGATGGGTTTTGTGGGGCCTTAGCTGCTTGTTTGGCTGCCGGGGGATCCCTGAGGGAAGCCCTGCGTTTTGCCAATGCCGCCGCTGCTTTGGCCGTAACCCGTGCGGGAGCCCAACCTAGCTTGCCCCAGCGCTCTGAGATTGAGGCATTTTTGGCCTCTGCCGTAGAAACAGCATAGACTGCTGCTTATCAAAAGTTTTCGACGTCTGCGGTGGAGAAGTTCATTGGCCGTTTGCGTGAGCGCTATGGGGAAACCGCAACCTCCACAGGACAGAGCGGGGCCAAATCCTTTTTCCGAGCTGCTACTCATAGCCGGCGGAGGGGATCCCTTGCTCCATTGAGTACTGCTCAATAGTGCCTTGTCTTCCCTTGTGGGTGTCTTTAGAGTTAGGAAGTGAAAAGAAAGTATTCGGTAACTCTGATAAAGGCCTGTGAGTACCCTCCTTGCTGAAGATGACGCTCTCTACCGTCAGCATGTTCATAGCCTGCTAACACAACATTTGCCTGAGTTCGGCCCGGTGTATATAGCCTCGAATGGTAGAGAGGCGTTGGAACTCTACCGTCAGCACCACCCCAACTTTGTGTTGATGGACATTCGCATGCCTGAGATGACCGGGATCGAGGTAGCGCGGCAGGTTTGGTCAGAGTGCCCCAGCACGCGCATCATTTTTTGGTCGCATTTTGCCGATGAAGTCTATGTGCGGGAGCTGCACAAGATCGTGCCTCCGCAAACTGTCTATGGCTACCTTTTGAAAAATTGCACCGATGAAAAATTGGTCAGCGCCATCCAAGCGGTGGTGCAGGATGAGCAATGCGTGATCGACCGAGAGGTGCGCGGAGTCGATTCCCGTTCACAAAACAAAATTACCGGTCTCAGCGACGCCGAGTACGAAGTGTTGATCGACATTGCCCTTGGCCTCACCGACCAGGCCATTGCTGCACGGCGCTTTTTGTCCCGCCGAGGGGTAACCAACCGTCTGCGCAACCTCTACGACAAGTTAGAAGTCAGCAACGACCAAATTGAGAGCGACGAGTGGGGAACCACCTTCAGCTTGCGGGCGCGAGCCATCCGTCTTGCCTTCAAACGGGGGTTGATCAACGCCCAACTGCTGGACGAGGAGGAAGTGCATTTGGATCACTGGCTCAGCCGCTACCGACTGGATCCGTTGGACTAGAGAGTGTCTGAGCTGTCATCGCCCTTGGCAAGCACTTGTAGTCAATTCCCTTGCCAGCGACCAAGGAGACTTGGGCTCAATGGCTGGCCACCCCGCCAAAGAACTGGGATCAAAGCTCCCTCGTACCGCTATGGAGAAGCAAGCCGGCAGTGTGGGGGGTCGCTAGCGGAAAATCATCTCGGCAACCGCCTCAAAGCCGGCATCTAACAGCCGATCCAACACCGACTGGGCCTGGCTGCGACTGTCGTACAGGCCCGCCTGCAACACTGTTCTGCCGTTGAAAACCGTTTCCACCGCCTCGGGGATGAGCTGCCGCAATCGGTTCAAGTCATCGCTGCTCTTGGGGGTCACCAACACGCGAAATTGGGTTGCCGTTCGCGTTGGCGAAACGGAGTCGTTACCCACAGCAGCCACAGGGGGGGCAACTGGAGTTGTAGTGGGAGCAGAGGGAGTAGTTGGGATCCCTGCCGATGAGCGACGGGCCGGCGGGGGCAGAAGGGTGGTGATATCTGTGAGGGGAGCCGAGGGTGGCCTGGGAACAGGAGCTGCGGGGGCAGGGCCAACCGGCTGAGCAGGTGCGGTAGAGCCATCGGGGGTGAAGGGGACAGCCACAAACTGCTCCCCCGGAGGTTGGGGCTGGGGAGTTGCCTGAGGGCTGGAGGGATCTGGCAAGATGCGCCCTCCGGATCCTTGGGGCGGAGAGGGGGGAACCGGGGCAGTAGACTGGGGCACCGTTAAAACCGGCAAGGTGGAGGGGGTCTCAGCGGCTGGCCGGGGATCCCTGGGAGTAGCCGGCTGGGCCGGAGCGCTGGGCAGAGCCAAAGTGCCAGGAGCAATGGGGCGGGGAGCGCTGTCGGGAAGGGCGGCAACGGTGGTTTGACCGGACAGATCCAGATCCCCTTTGACCTGGCCCCGCAGTTGGTTGCCGTTGGCATTGAGGCGCAGGCCGCGGGTGGCGTTGTTGATATCGTATTGGCCGTTGCCCTCAAAGATGTTGTTGCCGGGATCCGTGGCCGTGCCCAAATCCGGCTGGGCAGTGGTGATGGCGGTGAGGCCGGTCTCCAAGTTCTGGGCGATGAGATTGTTGCGCAGGATGGGCCTGGAGCTGCCCCCGACGATCACGCCGGTACGGTTCTGCAGGATGCGGTTGTTGCGCACAATAGGCGCCGAGCGCTGGTCGATGGTGATGCCAAAGCCGGTCTCCTGGAACAGGTTATTGATGATGGTGGGCTGGGAGGTGCCCAAGACGGAAATGCCGTTGGCCCCGTTTTTATAGAAGCGGTTGCCCTCCACCCAGGGATTGGAAGCGCCGGCAATGAAGATCCCATCGTGGATGCTGCCCACAAAGCTGTTGTTGAGAATGCGCGGGGAGGCAGATTCCACCCAGAGGGCATAGCCGCGCCGCCCCTGGTTGCGCAGGGTAATTCCTCGCACTTCTGCGCCGGTCTCTGCCAGCAGAGCAACATTTTGTCGGCCTAGGGTCGGGCTCATGTAGGTACCGCCGCCGGTGATGAGATAGCCCTCTCCCAAGGTGGACTCGTCCCCACGCAAGGTGAGGCCGGCTTTCAGACGGATGGGGAAGGTTTCGCCGCTCTCCTCGCTATATACCCCGGGAAAAAGCTGAATGACGCTGCCAGCCTCAGCCCGCTGAATGGCATAAGTAATCGTCTTGAAGGGGTTATTGCGGGATCCATCCCCACGGGTATCGCTGCCGTTGGCTGCATCCACGAAAATGGCCGGGCGATTGTCCGGGAGCGGGGGAGCTTGAGGCAGGGTCTGCTCGCCGGTAATACCAGTGTCCAGGGAAGTTTGCGCCCAGCCGGGATCCAACTTTGCTGTCAGCAGTAAGGTGGTGCCAAGCATCAGAGAGGTTGCCAGCCGCGTCAGCATTGCAGAACGATGGCGCTGCGCCCGCAGGCCGGGCAGGACTGCTGTAGATTGGTGTTCGCCGGATTTCTGCAGACCAATAGGCAGTAAGGACAATAAGGAAGAGATCATGGTGGTTATCCTCACACCAGGCTGGGCTAGAGAAGAAAGGCCGAGGTTATCCTACCAAACTGAGTAGGCGGGATCCTGCCCTATCCGCCAACTCCAAATACGGACTAACGCAGGCTTTTTTTGCAAGTCTAACACTAGCCCTAGAGTAACCTCCCTGCTTGCGCCATGACCTACAAAACCCTTGTCCCCGAACATCTGCCCCAAGAGCCGTCGCTGCTTGAATCCGGGATCCTGCTGTCTCCGGTCTCACCGTGGCAACCCCTGATTCATCTGCTGCTGTTGGGGATTCCGGCCTTCTTGCTGCTCTTGGGAAAGCTGATGGCTCAGCCGGTCTTGGGCTGGGGGGCGGTGCTGGCTTGGCTGGGCCTGGCGGGCTGGTGGGGGCGATCGCTTTGGGCTCAGATCGGACGCCGTCTTTGGCAGTGGCTGACCACTTGGCCTCAATTGGCCTGGGCGGGAGTGGCCCTCAGCTTGGCCCTGATGGGAGGGGTTGCCGGGAGCGGGGTGTTTTCCGCTTTGGGATCCCTGAGTTGGGAGGCGATTGGGGCTTTGGGAGAAGTGTTTGGGGCCACAGGCCAGATCTTGATCGCCATCCTGGCTGCCTACATTGCCTGGCGGCAGTACATCATCTCCCGCGATCTCACCATTCAGCAGAATATCATTACCCAGCAGCAGACCATCGATGCCTACTTTGAAGGCATTTCCAACCTGGTCTTGTCTCCCGATGGGCAGTTGGACGATTGGCCCCTGGAGCGGGCCATTGCTGCCGGGCGCACGGCTGCTTTGTTGAACGGGGTGGATCGCTTCGGCAAAGCCAAGATCCTGCGCTTTCTCTCCACCGCTAACCTGCTCAGCCCTCTGCGGCGAGACGAACACCTGGGCCGACCTATCCTGGATGGCAAGGGGGGCTACCAGCGGGATCGCCTGCACGGGATCCGGGTGGTCAACCTGGGCACGATGCTGGAGGGAGCCGACCTGCATGGCACCCTGTTGCGGGCGGTGGATTTCAGCGAAGCCAGCCTGGAGCGGGCCAACCTGAGCGGCTGCGATCTCAGCCACACCAATCTGTGCGGAGCTAACTTGCGGAATGCCGACCTGCGCGGGGCCGATCTCTACCGCGCTTTGCTGTTTGTGGGATCCCCTCAGACGGCTTCCCCTGCTCAGCCAGGGCAAAAGCCCGATTTCAAGACCGGGGCCTACACCGGAGCTATCGTGGCAGGGGCAGATTTCCGCCAGGCTCGCCGCCTTTCCCCCGAACAGCGGGCCTACCTGGTCACCTGGGGTGCCGAGCTGGATCCCGCGTCCGAACCTCCCCTCAACTCTCCTAGGCCGCGTTCGGATCCTGCCGACAAAACAGAGTCGTTTCCCCCCCCTGTTTCCCCAAGCCCTTGAGCGAGAATAAATCGATAAGCCTGGTTCAGGGCTTTTGCCGCCGATTCTTCGGCTATTGCAACTCGCCTCTCCCTTGGGGAGAAGGGCGATCCCCTTCGATTCTCAAACATGGCACGGTTGCTCACCAAGTTCTGGCTGCTGGAGCGCTATCTGTTTGGGGAGATGCTCACCCCGGTGCTGGCCGGTATTGCCGGGGGAACCCTGCTGCTGCTGGTGGGCCGACTGTTTACCCTGGCCGAGCGGCTGGTCGAGGGATCCGTCCCCCCCCTGACGGTGTTGCGTCTTTTGGTTTTGGATCTGCCGGAGATGGTGGTGCTGGGCATGCCCATTGCCGCCTTCTTTGCCACCATGCTCACCTTGGGCAAGCTGAGCGGCAACAGCGAGATCACCGCTATGCGGGCAGCCGGGATCCCGTTTAGCCGGATTTTCCGACCCCTGCTGCTGGTGGGGTTGGCCATGAGCTTGAGCGCTTTTTTCATCAGCAACGTGTTGCTGCCGGCCAGTAAACAGCAAATCCGCCAGATCGATCAGCAAGCTTTGCTGGCCCAGGCCACCACCCCGGTGCAATACGATGTCTTTTTCAAAACCGAAGACAACCTCTGGTTCTTCATCCGCCAAGTGGATCCCCGGTTAAATACGATGCAAGATGTTACGATTTTGCGGGTGGATCCCTTGCCGGGGGGCAAATACCAGTTGGTGGAAGTGACCTTGGCCGCTCAGGCAGTGTGGAATGGACTGGAGTGGAGCCTCAGCGAAGGAGCGACCCACCTTTACGGCCCCACCGGTCTCAGCATTGCCGAGCAAACGTTTCATCGCAAGCCGTTGCAAGTTTCTCAGGATCTGGCTACCCTAATGCAGCCGCCGGTTCCCCCCAGCGAGTTGAGCTTGCCGGAGCTGGCGGAGCGGATTTCCCGTTTGGCCCGCTCCAATCTCAATACTCAGGCTCTGCGCACCGAGTTCCACATGCGCTTCTCCCTGCCCTTGGCCAGCTTTTTTGCCGTGCTGATTTCGCTACCCCTGGGATCCAGCACTGCCCGGCGGGTGGGACGCTACGGGGGCGTCGTCTTCGGGATCCTGTTGGTGTTTGCCTACTACGTGGTTCTGAGCGTGTCTCGCAGCTTGGGAGAAGTGGGAGCCCTTCCCCCTTGGGCGGCAGCCTGGAGCTTCAACATCTTGTTCGGCGGCATCGGACTGGTGCTGCTGGCCCGTTTCCTGCGCTAGGGATCCACCCTAGAATCCGCCAGTCTCAGTTCTCAAGGATGTCTCGAAGAAGGCAGGGATCAACTTTCCTTTCTCTCTCCTCTCGCCTCGCGTAGCTCAGGTTTCCGTCCCCTTGCGGGGAAAAGGTAGGGATCAACACCAAGATAATAACTTGCCGGGAACACCAATTAAACTCGTTTCCGTCCCCTTGCGGGGAAAAGGTAGGGATCAACACTATCCACTCTACAACCGGATATGTCGCGCAGTACGCGTTTCCGTCCCCTTGCGGGGAAAAGGTAGGGATCAACTGCTTTAGAAGAGGTACGGAAGACCCTACCTGAAATGGGTTTCCGTCCCCTTGCGGGGAAAAGGTAGGGATCAACGCTAAACCATCGGCAAAGGAAGAGAGCAGTTGCGCTCGGTTTCCGTCCCCTTGCGGGGAAAAGGTAGGGATCAACTCCCCTAGAAACCGTTGTTGGGTGGCTCGGTGCTGATTACGTTTCCGTCCCCTTGCGGGGAAAAGGTAGGGATCAACTGAGAATTTTGCTCAATAGCGGCTAGTCAATATCGCTGCCAGTTTCCGTCCCCTTGCGGGGAAAAGGTAGGGATCAACCCAAGCTGAGGCCGCGCTCGCGGCGATGCGCAAGGCGCGTTTCCGTCCCCTTGCGGGGAAAAGGTAGGGATCAACTTCTGCCTAAACCTCAGAGGATTGTCATCCCGAGGGGGTTTCCGTCCCCTTGCGGGGAAAAGGTAGGGATCAACATGTGTCAACTACATGGTCGGTACCGGACTGTGTAGCCAGGTTCATGTTTCCGTCCCCTTGCGGGGAAAAGGTAGGGATCAACGCACGCTTACGTAGCTATGTGTGCCCTAGACGAGCAGGGTTTCCGTCCCCTTGCGGGGAAAAGGTAGGGATCAACTCTTTGGCGACAAGCCCTTCAAACCGGGCGTCCACGTCGACATGTTTCCGTCCCCTTGCGGGGAAAAGGTAGGGATCAACCCATCGTGGGCCATAGCCTGCGAGCTCCTGCCCGACTGGCTGTTTCCGTCCCCTTGCGGGGAAAAGGTAGGGATCAACAAGCTCTCGGACTCTAGTCTTCCCACCAACAAAGGCTGCCTTGTTTCCGTCCCCTTGCGGGGAAAAGGTAGGGATCAACATTCGAAATGAGCTGAAGAAAGCTTGGAGGATTATCAATGTTTCCGTCCCCTTGCGGGGAAAAGGTAGGGATCAACGGATAGATGCTGGCCGCTTTATCAGGGCTCGTCTGATTAGGTTTCCGTCCCCTTGCGGGGAAAAGGTAGGGATCAACAGAACGCCAGCTGTTAGAGGAGTCCAAAGACCGGATGTTTCCGTCCCCTTGCGGGGAAAAGGTAGGGATCAACGTGGAGTGTCCGCCGAGCGGTGGAATCGGCTCACCTCGTTTCCGTCCCCTTGCGGGGAAAAGGTAGGGATCAACTTGGCCATTGCCAAAGCGGAAGCGGCCACCGCCGCGTGTTTCCGTCCCCTTGCGGGGAAAAGGTAGGGATCAACGAAGAGTTGGATGTGCACAAAGAACCAGTCTTGGTACAGTTTCCGTCCCCTTGCGGGGAAAAGGTAGGGATCAACATCTCAGGGTGAACCTCTAGAAGAAAGTCAATAATCTTCAGTAGTTTCCGTCCCCTTGCGGGGAAAAGGTAGGGATCAACTGATCAAATCAGTCAGCTAAACCAACTCTCGTAATCCAAGTTTCCGTCCCCTTGCGGGGAAAAGGTAGGGATCAACCCAAAATTGTATCATCTATCAACCCCCCAGTTGGGTAACGTTTCCGTCCCCTTGCGGGGAAAAGGTAGGGATCAACTAAAACAATTCGTAATTGAGGAACCAAAATTTCCTAACAGTTTCCGTCCCCTTGCGGGGAAAAGGTAGGGATCAACAACCAAAGCCTCTGGTAGTTCGCGTACTTAATGACCGTAAGTTTCCGTCCCCTTGCGGGGAAAAGGTAGGGATCAACGCTCAGCAGAGCCTAATATTGTATCTCCTGGATAGCCTAGTTTCCGTCCCCTTGCGGGGAAAAGGTAGGGATCAACATCTGGTTGGGATCCAGCTTTGTGCAGCCTTTTATCGGTTTCCGTCCCCTTGCGGGGAAAAGGTAGGGATCAACTGACAATAACGGTCACAAAAATGCGGTTAACTTGACGTTTCCGTCCCCTTGCGGGGAAAAGGTAGGGATCAACCCGCAGTTTGCGGGAAACCAATGAAATTTTATACGCCCTGTTTCCGTCCCCTTGCGGGGAAAAGGTAGGGATCAACCCTACCCCCGGAAAAGCTTGAATCCATGCAGTTTTCAAGGTGCGTTCGCGAGGGAGTACGGAGACTTCGTGACATAGATGTTAACATTGCTCTTGGGGATAAGCGCAAGCAAGAAAATTGGGCTTTCTGAGGCTGTTATGTCTTGTTTTCGTGCCAATCATGGCAAGAGATCTAGGTTTGCCCTTGAAATCTTGAGCTAACAAAATTAGCCTGGCGATTGCTTGCCCCGACAGATCGCGCACAAAACTTTACAATTTTCGCTCTCCTGCTCAGGCCAGGGATCCCATTGCGGGGAGAGTCTGTCTAGACTGGAAAGCAGCCCTACGGGGATCCCTATGCGAATTGGCGTGCCCAAAGAGATCAAAGAGCAAGAGTTCCGTGTCGGGCTGACACCGGCGGCGGTGCGGGCCTTAACCGAACAGGGGCATCAGGTGTGGGTGGAAACCCAAGCAGGCCAGGGGGCGGGCTTCACGGATGAGGACTACCAAAAAGCGGGGGCCAAGCTGGCTGTCACTCCTGAGGAGATCTACCGGCAGCAGTTGGTGGTGAAGGTAAAGGAGCCCTTGCCTGCCGAGTATCCTCTGCTCCATCCCGACCTCATCCTGTTTACCTATTTGCACTTGGCCGCCAGCCGCGAGCTGACCCAGGCGCTGCTGCAGTCGGGAGCCACCTGCCTTGCCTATGAAACGGTGGAATTGGCAGATGGATCCCTGCCCTTGTTGATGCCCATGAGCATGATTGCCGGGCGGCTCTCGGTGCAGTTTGGCGCCCATTACCTGACCCGACAGCAGGGGGGGCGAGGCGTGTTGCTGGGCGGGATCCCGGGGGTGCCGCCGGGACGGGTGGTGATCTTGGGCGGAGGCACGGTGGGCACCGAGGCGGCCAAAATGGCCGTAGGCTTGGGGGCGCGGGTGCAGATTTTGGACATCAACCTGCAGCGGCTGAACGAGCTGGAGCTGCTCTTTGGATCCCGTGTGGAGCTGCTCTACAGCACGGCCCAAAGCGTGGAAGAGTGTGTTCGCGAGGCCGACCTGGTGGTAGGGGCAGTGTTGGTGCCGGGAAGGCGGGCGCCGGTCTTGGTGGGAGAAGAGTTGGTGGCCCAGATGCGTCCTCGCTCCCTCATTGTGGATGTGGCGGTGGATCAGGGGGGGTGCATTGCTACCACACGGGTTACCACCCATGCCCAGCCGGTTTACGAAGCCTACGGGGTGCTACACTACGGCGTTCCCAACATGCCCGGAGCCGTTCCCTGGACTTCGACCCAAGCGCTGGTCAACGCCACACTCCCCTACATCCTCAAGCTGGCCAATCTCGGCCTGGCCGCTGCTTTGGAACAAGACCCGGCCTTGGCCAAAGGGCTAAACGTCAGGGCAGGCAAGCTCATCCACCCGGCGGTGCGAGCCACCTTTCCAGACCTGGGCTAGCTCAGGCAGGGGTTGGCTCCCTGGGGAGAGATGCTACTGTCGCCAGGACAGGACATAGCGCTCCAAAGCCGCAAAAAAGGTGTAGAGCAAAATGCCCATAATGCCGAGGGCAGCCAAACCCGCAAAGGCCAAAGGCACATCAAAAGAAGAACTGGCCGACACGATCAGGTAGCCCAGCCCCTGGTTGGAAGCCACCGTCTCCGAGATCACCGAGCCGACAAAAGCAAAGGAGATGGCCACCTTCAACGAGGCAAACAGGTAGGGCATGCTGTGGGGTAGCCCCACCTTGGTGAAAATCTCCCAAGAGCTGGCCCCCAACGAGCGCAGCACATCTCGCATCTCGGCTTCCACCGTCTCCAGCCCCACCGCCACATTGACCGCAATGGGGAAAAAGGCCAGCAAAAAGGCCGTGATCACCGCCGGGATCGTGCCCAAGCCAAACCAAATCGCCAGCAGTGGCACCAAAGCCACCTTTGGGATGGTGTTAAACCCCACCAGCAGCGGGTACAAACACAGATGGGCCAGGCGAGAGCTGCCGATGATCGCTCCAAGCACTATCCCCCCCACCAAAGCCAGCACAAAGGCCAGCAGCGTCGAAGTGAGGGTGGTTAGGGAGTGGCGCATAATCACCGGGCTCCATTGGTTCATGGCTGCCAGGATCTCGGTGGGCGCCGGCAGAATGAAGCGAGGAACATTGAACAGCCCCACCCCCACCTGCCAGAGCACAAGGGTCAAAACGATGGTGGCAGCAGGTAAAACAACAGAAGCCGCTTTGGTCTGCAAAAATCGGTCAAATGATTTTTTCATCGGGATCCCTCGGCAGAGTTGGGCAGTAGTCTATCCAGGCTTGACTAGGCCAATGGCTGTTTAGCCTAATAGCTGCGCCGAATGTGCTTGCGCACTTCCGAGACCAAGTGGTGAAACTCGTCCGTCAGGCAGATCTCCAGCGGGCGTGGACGGGGCAGATCCACTTTGAGGGAAAAGATGATCTCGCTCGGTCGTGGCCCCATCACATAAATGGTATCGGAGAGGAAAACTGCTTCCCGCAAGTCGTGGGTGATCAGAATAGCAGTGCAGCCGGTGCGCATCCACAGCCGTTGCAACATTTCCCACATATCCTCGCGGGTAAAGGCATCCAGAGCAGCAAAAGGTTCGTCCAACAGCAGCAGCTCCGGCTGATGGATCAAAGCGCGGCACAAGGAAGCCCGCTGCCGCATTCCCCCGGAAAGCTGCCAAGGATAGGCTTTCTGAAAACCCTCCAAGCCCACGGTGGCCAGCAGCTCCAGCGCCGACTTTTCATGCTGGGCCAGGTTTTGCTTGAAGGTACGCTTGTAAGGCTCCACCACCTCCAACGGCAGCAACACGTTCTGTAAGGTCGTGCGCCAGGGTAGCAGCACCGGGTTTTGGAAAGCCATGCCCACACTCTTCAGGGGGCCGGTGATGGGCTGCGACTGGAAGTAGAGGGTGCCGCTGTAGTTGGTGTTCAGGCCGGAGACCATCTTCAGCAGCGAGGTTTTGCCACAGCCGCTCGGCCCAACAATGGAGACAAACTCCGAGTGGGCAACAGAAAAGCTGACGTCGCGGATGATCGTGACCGGGGATCCCTTGGTGGGGTACTGCAGCGAGACGTGGCGCAACTCCAGAACGGGCTTGCCCGAAACAGCGGGGGAAGATAACCCACTTTGAACCACCCTCTGCGACTCCAACATTGACTCAACTCCAATGATTTTCATAGTGGCCCAAGTGAGGGCTGATCCCCCTGATCCAGACAGATGATGGCGGGAGCAATGAGGGTTGCAGGCCGGTTTATCTCGATTGGTATGGCCAACCCCATCCCCACTACATCAGAGAGAGGGGCAGCCAGCTGTGTTGCCAGATACTTTGTGGGCCGGTGAGGTCCCCCCATGTTCAGCTTCAGGAGATGTGGGATCCCCGAGGGCCCGGTCATCGAAGACAGTAAACTACCCGACACCCGTGCTATGCGCAGGGTGCGGGCTTTATCCCAATCCCTAGCGGCCCCAGAGGACAGCTAAGTTTCGGAATTTCAGGCGAGTTTACAGTCGCCCCAAG
>NZ_JANSIA010000022.1:0-33771 GCF_047461835.1 Synechococcus sp. R60.1
ACCGCTAGGCGGTACGGAGCGGGCTTTTAGTAGCCCTGCAGTTAGCAAGCCAACCACGAGCCTCTGGGGTGGTTTACTGCACCCCCAATCGACCGTTACCAGTGCCTTAAAAAAAACCGTTCCTGGTGCCCGCAGTATTATTATAGCATTCCTCCCAACACTGACTTTATAGGTACAGTGCGGGGCTCCTGCAATTTCTAGCTGAAGACCAAACGCCGAGAGACGGTCGCCATGCCCCAGTCCTTTACAGCCCACCTTTGGCAAGCCATTCAGCCCATCTACAAGCAAATCCTCGATCACCCCTTCAACCGAGAGTTGGCAGCGGGCAGCCTATCGCGGCAGCGGTTCCAGTTTTACTTGCAGCAGGATGCTCTTTATCTCACCGACTTTGCCCGCGCCCTGGCCTTGATTGGAGCTCGTTCCGAAGGGGCTGAGCAGGTGGTGAGTTTCTTGAACTTTGCCCTGGGAGCCATTGTGGCCGAACGCAGCCTGCACGAAAGCTATTTTCGCCTCTACGACATTCAACCCGAAACAGCCTATGCCCCTGCCTGCTTCGCCTATACCCGTTTTTTGTTGGCTGCGGCGGCTGTGGATCCCTATGAGGTGGCCATTGCCGCTGTGCTGCCCTGCTTTTGGATCTACCGAGAGGTGGGATCCACCATCTATCGCACCGCGCAGCCTGACAATCCCTACCAACAGTGGATCGACACCTACGCCGGGGAAGAATTTGCCCAAGTGGTGCAGCAGGCTTTGGACATCACCGACTCCGTCGCTCAGCAGGCTACAGAACCGCTGCGGGAAAAGATGAGGGCAGCTTTTGTCACTGCCTCCCGGTTGGAATGGCTGTTTTGGGACAGTGCCTATCGCCTCGAATCTTGGCAACCCGCCTAATCCTCAGCCGGTCGGGCTGGCTTACCAGACAGCAACTGCTGGGCTTGCGCGAAAACGGCATCCAACATCGGCTCCGTCAGCAGCCGTGTGGCCGTGTTGCGCCGGCTGGGATGGTAAGACGCCAGCAAATAGCGACCCTCTGCCAGGGGAATAACGCAGTTGTGGCCAAAGCGGGGACGGGGCCTGAGAGGTGGCAAGAGCGTCAGAGCGTGTTGGAAGGCAAAATGCCCCAACGTCAGGATCACTCGCACCTGGGTTAGCAGCTCCAGCTCTTGCTTCAGGTAGCCCAGGCAGGTCTTGGCTTCTATGGCGGTGGGGCGGTTCTCCGGGGGCACACAGCGCACCACTGCCGAGATGTAGCAATCCTGCAATTGCAGGCCATCCTCTCGGTGGGTAGAGGTGGGCTGATTGGCAAAGCCAGCTCGGTACAAGGCGCGAAACAGCCAGTCCCCGCTGGGATCCCCGGTAAACACGCGCCCGGTGCGGTTGCCCCCATGGGCTGCCGGCGCCAACCCGATCACCCACAGCCGCGCCTGCGGATCCCCGAACCCTGGCACCGGTCGGCCCCAGTAGAGCTGGTCGCGAAAACGGGCCACCTTCTGAAGGGCGACTGACTCTCGCCAGGCCACCAAGCGGGGGCAGCGGCAGCAACTGACGATTTCAGTTTGCAAAGTGGCCCAATCCTGGAGACCCAGCGCCTCACTCCTCCTCGTCGTCATCCTCCTCTAGCTCGTCGAAGGCAGGGGTGGAATCGTCGATCAATTGATCATCTTCCAAGATCAAACGAGGCGGCAGCTCCGGCAACACCGCAGGCTCTTCCTCCTCTTCGTCAGGCTCCGGCTCGGCGGCAATCTCCTCGTAGGTGGTGAAGCCCGTGCCTGCCGGGATCAAGCGCCCGATGATCACGTTTTCTTTCAACCCGCGCAGCCAGTCGGATTTGCCCTCAATGGCCGCCTCAGTCAGCACGCGAGTGGTTTCCTGGAAGCTGGCCGCTGAGATGAAGCTGTCGGTATTCAAGCTGGCCTTGGTGATCCCCAGCAGGACGGGCGTGTATTTGGCCGGCGCTCCTCCAGTAATGGCCATGGTGGCATTGATCTGCTGGATTTCCCGCAACTCCACCAGCTCCCCCGGCAACAGGATGGTGTCGCCACCATCATCCACCCGCACCTTGGAGGTCATCTGGCGCACCACGATCTCAATGTGTTTGTCGGAGATCTCCACCCCCTGGGAGCGGTAGACGTTCTGCACTTCGTTGACAAAGAAGCGCTGCACCTCCCGCAGAGCCAACCGTGCGGCTTGGTCATCTCCCAAGGTTTGGCGATGGTACTCGTAGTAGATCTCCAAGAGGTCGTGGGGGTTGGCAGGGCCATCGGTTAGGGGATCCCCCACCCCCACCGGCTGTCCATCTACCACGATCAAGCTCTGCCCCGGCAGCACAGGATAGTCTCTAACCGTGCCATCGGCTTCGATGACCTTGAGATCTGGCTCTTCTCCGCGCCAGCTCAGTTGAACGGTGCCGGGCCGCTTGGCCAGAACACACATTTCCTTGGGCTTGCGGGCCTCCAGCAGCTCCTCAATCCGTGGCAGACCCTGGATGATGTCCCCTGTCTTGGCCCGCTCGAACACCAAGAGGGCCAGAGAATCCCCCCGCTGCACCAGATCGCCATTCCGTACCTGCAGAATGGCACCCGCAGAAACCAAGTAGGGCCGCGCCATCCGCAACAGGACTTGGCCGTCCGTTATCTGCATCACCTGTCCTGACTGTGGAGAAGGGATCCCAGGCGCCAGCTCATCTCCGGCCCGCACCAGCGCCCCTACCGCCACGCTGGCTGAACCTGTCAGGGGCACCTGCACCAGATCGTCGTCGGTAATCACCAGCACCCGCCGTACCACCTCCGCTCCCTCGCGGATCCCTTGGACGATCCCGGCCTTTTTGGCTTGGATTTCGGTGCGGGCGATAACATCTCCGCTGGCGATGGAGTCTCCTTCCTTCACCAACAGCCGCGTGTGGGTACTCCCCTGCGTCAGATCCGCTTCCACGTCGCGGCGCAGCAACAGGGTTTCCAGAATCACCAGTTGCAGGCGGCGAATATCTGGATCCTTCTCATCTTGGATCAGCTCGATATCGGCCTTCAGTTGTGGGGCGTCGGTATCGATTTCCAGCACCAGTTGGGTGCGCAGGAGCTCTACAGGGCCTACCGACTTCACCCGCTCCCCATCTTTGAAGGGAACCCGCTGCACCGCCCGCAGACGAATGGAGCGACCGGACTCGCTGGTGGACTCTTGAGTGGGCACCAAGGGCCGGTCGGGGATCTCGTACTCCTGCACCGGACGCAGCAGCAAGCCTGGGCCTTCGGGAGTTTCCACGTGTTCCAGGTAGACCAGTCGGTCGGGAACGATGCTGCTGAGCACCGGTTGCCCGGGCTGGATTAGGGTGCCACTTTTCACTTCCAAGTCGGCGGGGTTGTCCACCAGATGCAGGGATCCCGGCTTGATGACAATCTCCCGCAGAATGTCGTTCTTCTGGATGACTTCGACAACACCGGCATTCTGGCAAAAGATGTCTTTCACCACCTCAGTGCCTGCTTCCACATACTGGCCATCGTCCACGTTCAGCAGGGAGATGTCCTTGTTCACCTCGTGGGTCTCTTCCGGGATCCACAGCAGGGTGCCGCCCTGGATGACTTCGTAACCTTGCTTGGCCTTGCCGCGCCGTGCCACCTCAATGCCGGCGAACTTCACCAAGCCTCCCGTCTGACTGCGGAAGTGGTTGTCGATCAGCTCCGCCACCACCTCATCGTTGCCCACTTTGGTGCCCGGAGTAGCCTTGAGAACAAAGGTCTGCCCACTGGAAGTGTCCAGCAAAAATTGTTCCCGCCCCTGGTGGGATTCCACCCGTACCCGTGCTTCCCGCAACACCACCGAAGCGTTGATGATCTCCACCTCGCGCCCACTTCTGGTGTCGCTGCGCTCCGGTAGCCGCACAATACCGCCATGCTCCGTCACCAGCGAGGTTTCGGCGATCACATCCCCCGCCTGCACCCGATCCCCGTTTTTCACCACCGGCTCGGCCCCCGGAGGCAGGTTGTACACCTGTCCAGACATCACCCAGATCAATCCCTGCCGCTGGGCAGTGTAGGTGGTGTTACCCTGGCGGTCAGTCTTCTCCTCGATGGGCAGATCGGCAAAGCGAATTTCTCCAGCCAGGTCGGCCACCACCTCTTTCTGGGCTTTCTCGGTGCTCTTGCGGCTGGCCTTGGCCAGGGACACCTCTGCAATCAACTGATCCCGCTGCACCTGGGCTCCGTCCCGCACCAGCAGGGTGGATCCCTGGGTCATGTCGAAGGACTCCCGTTGCCCGTCTGGGCCTTCCAAGATGATTTGGTTGTTTACCTCCACTTGTAGAGCATCGTCGCCGTGGCGGGTACGGAAGGGGCGGGTGCGCAGATTTTTCGGGAACCGCACGATGCCAGCAAAGGGGGCGCGAATTTGGCGAGCCACCTCCCCTGTAAACACGCCTCCCGTGTGGAAGGTGCGCATGGTCAACTGGGTGCCCGGCTCCCCAATCGATTGGGCGGCGATGATCCCGACCGCTTCCCCCAGATCCACCAGGCGGGAGTGGGCCAAGCTCCAGCCATAACACATCCGGCACACGGAGCGGTTGGCTTCACAGGTGAGGGGAGAACGCACCATCACCTGGCGGATGCCAGCCTCTGCAATGGTTCTAGCCAAGTCGTGATCCACTTCTTGGTTGCGGCGGGCGAGGATCTCCTGGGTTTGTGGATGCACCACGTCGCGCGCCAACACTCGGCCCACCAAGCGCTCCTCCAGAGACACCACCACCTTGTCCCCGTCCATCAGGTATTCCAGAAGGATGCCCTGCTCAGTGCCGCAGTCGGATTCCCGCACGATCACATCCTGAGACACGTCCACCAAGCGGCGGGTGAGGTAGCCGGAGTCGGCGGTGCGCAGGGCCGTATCCACTAAACCCTTGCGGGCCCCATAGGAAGAGATGATGTATTCGGTAACGGTCAGGCCCTCGCGGAAATTGGTTTTGATGGGCAAATCGATGATCTCCCCCTGGGGGTTGGCCATCAGGCCGCGCATGCCCACCAACTGCCGTACCTGGGAGACATTCCCCCTCGCCCCCGAGTTGGCCATCATGTAGACGGAGTTAAGGGGATCGTTCTGGCGGAAGTTGCTGAGCATCTCCTCCTTGATCTGGTCGTTGATCTGGTTCCAGGTGTCGATCACCTTTTGGTAGCGCTCCACCTCTGTGATTTCCCCGCGGGTGTAGCGCTCGGTGGCCGCCTCGATCTCGGCTTCCGCTTGCGCCAACAACTGCCGCTTGCTGGGGGGAACGCGCAGATCTTCGACGCTGATGGAGACGGCTGCCTGGGTGGCGTATTTGAAGCCCAGGGTCTTCAGAGCATCCGCCATCTGAGCGGTGCGGGCTGTGCCGTAGCGGGCAAAAGACCAGGCAATCAGGTTACGCAGCTCTTTTTTGCCAATTTGATAGTTGCGAAAGGGCACAGGGGGCAAAGGGGCGTCGGCTTTGTTGCCGTCGGCAGCCTGCCGCGCCAGGCCAGCGGAAAATCGTCCTTTTTCGCTCATGATGCCTCGCTAGAGAGAAGAGGAGAGAGGGGAGAGAAGAGCCGTCCTACGGCAGAGGATGAACTACGCAGACAAAATATCTTGCACGGTCTTGTTAAAAATGATCCGGCCCGGCGTGGTGCGAATGTACTGGCTGATCACGTTGCCGTTTTGATCTTCGCGGATACGGCGGTAGTTGGTGATCTTGAGGCGAATGCCGCCCGGTTCTTCGATGATTTGCGGCTCGGACTCTTTTTCGCCCTTGCCCAACTCCATCGGGCCGTGGTAGCGCACCCAGACCTTGCTGTGCAGGCCGATGGCGCCGCGGTCGTAGGCGATGAGAGCATCTTCCAAGCTGGCGAAGAAGCGATCGCCAATATCTGGCGCGTGGGGGTTGTCCGCCGTCAGGTAGTAGCACCCCAACACCATATCTTGGCTGGGGGTGATGATGGGAGCGCCGGTGGCCGGGGAGAGGATGTTGTTGGTGGCCAGCATCAGCAGGCGCGCTTCCGCCTGGGCTTCCAACGACAGGGGCACATGCACCGCCATCTGGTCGCCGTCGAAGTCGGCGTTGAAAGCAGGGCAGACCAAGGGGTGAAGTTGAATCGCCCTTCCCTCCACCAGGATCGGTTCAAAGGCTTGGATCCCCAGGCGGTGCAGCGTGGGAGCGCGGTTGAGCAAAACCGGGTGGCCGTCGATCACGTCCTCCAGCACATCCCAAACCTGCGGGTCGTTGCTTTGGATCAGCTTTTTGGCGGCCTTGATGTTGTTGACGATGCCCCGCTTGATCAATTTGTGGATGACAAAGGGCTGGAACAGCTCGATGGCCATCTCTTTGGGCAGGCCGCACTGGTGCATGCGCAGGCTGGGCCCCACCACGATCACCGAACGTCCGGAGTAGTCCACCCGTTTGCCCAACAGGTTTTGCCGGAAGCGCCCCTGTTTGCCCTCGATGATGTCGGAGAGGGACTTGAGGGGACGGTTGTTGGCCCCCGCCACTACGCGCCCCCGCCGACCGTTGTCGATCAGCGCGTCCACCGCCTCCTGGAGCATGCGCTTTTCGTTGCGCACAATGATCTCCGGCGCCATGATCTCCTGCAGCCGGGCCAGACGGTTGTTGCGGTTGATCACACGACGGTAGAGATCGTTGAGGTCGCTGGTGGCAAAGCGGCCCCCATCCAACTGCACCATGGGGCGCAAATCCGGCGGGATCACCGGCAGCACCCGCAACACCATCCACTCCGGACGGGATCCGGTGGCAATGAAGTTGTCGATCACCCGCAGCCGCTTGATCAGGCGTGCCCGCTTTTGGCCGCGAGCAGTGGTGATCTCCTCCCGCAGTTGCTCCGCCTCTTTTTCCAGGTCGATATCCTTGAGCAGGCGCTCGATGGCCTCCGCCCCGATCATCGCCCAGTTCTCCGGCAGTTGCAGTTCGGATCCCTCCTCGTACATCTGATCTTCGATCTCGAGGAATTGATCCTCCGTCAGCAGTTGTTTGTAGGAGAGATTCTGGGCATTGCCCGGATCCACCACTACGTAGGCGTTGAAGTATACCACCTGCTCCACATCCCGCAGCGGCATGTCCAACAGCGTGGCAATGTGGCTGGGGATCCCTTTCAAATACCAAACGTGGGTGACCGGAGCGGCCAACTTGATGTAGCCCATGCGGTGGCGGCGCACCCGCGACTCGGTCACCTCCACCCCACAGCGCTCGCAGACGATCCCCCGATGCCGTACCCGCTTGTACTTGCCGCAGTGGCATTCCCAGTCTTTGGCCGGCCCAAAGATGCGCTCACAGAAAAGACCATCCATCTCCGGCTTGAGGGTGCGGTAATTGATGGTCTCGGGCTTGGTGACTTCCCCCACCACTTGACCATTCGGCAGGGTGCGCTGGCCCCACTCCATGATCCGTTCTGGAGAAGCCAAGCCGATTTTGACATAGTCAAAGCGTTGCTCTGTTTTGGCCATCGCCGTTTTCCTCCTGGCTTGCTGAACCCAAAGGAGAGGGAAGCCCCACCCTCCTTCGTGGGTTGAAGGGGATCCCCGTCACGTTCGCGTCAGGGGTGGGGAGCGCTCTCAACCCTCAAAAGTCCTCTTCCTCCTCCTCGTCCTCATCTTCCTCAAGGCTGCGGCTGGCATTCGCGTCAGCGGTGCGGAGCACTCTGGTAAAGGCGGGTGATGGCGAGAGATCCTCAGCCGTAACCGATTCATAAGTGGGTCGAGAGGGAGTATGACGGTTGGAGGTATCGGCCATCAGATCCACTTCCACATCGTGGGTTTGCCCTTCGCTGTCCACCTCCACCTTGTGTACAGACACATCTAGGCAGAGGGACTGCAACTCCCGTACCAGCACCTTGAAGGACTCCGGCGTGCCGGGTCGAGGGATCGGCTTGCCCTTGACAATGGCGTTGAGAGCCTCGTTGCGCCCCACCATGTCGTCGGACTTGACGGTGAGCAACTCCTGCAGGATGTAGGCTGCCCCAAACGCCTCCAAAGCCCACACCTCCATCTCCCCAAAGCGCTGGCCGCCCTGCTGCGCCTTGCCCCCCAGCGGTTGCTGGGTCACCAAAGAATAGGGGCCGGTGGAGCGGGCATGGATCTTGTCATCCACCAAGTGCACCAGCTTCAGCATGTAGGCGCGGCCTACCGTAACGGGCTGGTCGAAGGGCTCCCCGGTGCGACCATCAAACACCTGGATTTTGCCGCAGTACCTGCCTTCCGGGTTGAAGATCCAGTCCTTGCCGGTCTTCTCTCGGGCTTCCCTCAGCTTGGCCTCCACCGTCAGACGGGAGGCTTCTAAACCGTGCATCTCATCAAAGGGCATCAGCTTGAAGCGCACTCCCAGATGTTCTGCTGCCCAGCCCAGCAGGCACTCGTACACTTGGCCCACGTTCATCCGGGAAGGCACCCCCAAGGGGTTGAGCACCACATCCACCGGTGTGCCGTCCGCTAGGTAGGGCATGTCCTCAATCGGCAAGATGCGGGAGATGATGCCTTTGTTGCCGTGACGGCCCGCGATCTTGTCCCCCACCTGGATTTTGCGCTTGAGGGCAATGTAGACCCGCACCACCATGTTGGCGCCGGGAGGCAGCTCATCCCCCTGTTCGCGGGTAAAGATGCGTACATCCACCACCCGACCGCGCTCGCCGTTGGGCACCCGCAGCGAGTTGTCCCGCACATCCCGAGCCTTTTCCCCGAAAATGGCCCGCAATAGCCGCTCTTCTGGGGGCTGATCCGACTCCCCTTTGGGGGTGACTTTGCCCACCAAAATGTCGCCGGCCTCCACCCAAGCCCCAATGCGCACAATGCCGTTCTCATCCAGGTCCCGCAGGGCATCTTCCCCCACGTTGGGGATTTCGCGGGTAATCTCCTCAGGGCCCAGTTTGGTTTGCCGGGCCTCGATCTCGTGCTTCTCGATGTGTACCGAGGTAAAGACATCGTCGTAGACCAGCCGCTCGCTGATCAAGATGGCATCTTCGTAGTTGTAGCCCTCCCAGGGCATGTAGGCCACCAACACGTTTTGGCCCAAAGCCAACTCGCCCCCTTCGGTCGCCGGGCCATCCGCCAGCACCTGGCCAGCCACCACCCGATCCCCCGTATAGACAAGGGGACGCTGGTTGAGGCAGGTGTCTTGGTTGGAGCGCTGGTATTTCTGCAGGCGATAGACAATTGGATCCCCGCCGTCGTCTGGCCGCACCACGATTTCGTCGGCAGAGACATAGGTCACCACGCCATTGGTGCGCGACACCACCACCATGCCGGAGTCGCGTGCCGCCTGGGCTTCCAGGCCAGTGCCCACATAGGGCCGATCCGGCTTGAGCAGGGGCACCGCCTGCCGCTGCATGTTTGCTCCCATCAAGGCACGGTTGGCGTCATCGTGCTCCAGGAAGGGGATCAAGGAGGTGGCCACCGAGATGACCTGCACCGGCGCCACTTGGACGTAGTGCACTTCTGTGGGGTGGGCGGTGGTGAACTCTTGGCGGTAGCGCACCGGCACCAAGTCGGCAGTGATGCGGCCTTCGGCATCCACCGGCACATCCCCAGGGGCTACGCGGTACTCGTCCTCTTCATCGGCAGTGAGGTAGACCATGCCCAGATCTTTGCGCACCACGCCGTTCTCGACCCGGTAATAGGGGCTTTCGATAAAGCCGTACTGGTTGACGCGGGCGTGGGTGGCCAGGGATCCGATCAACCCGGCGTTGGGGCCTTCTGGGGTTTCGATGGGGCAGATGCGCCCGTAGTGGCTGGGGTGGATGTCCCGCACGGCAAAGCCGGCCCGTTCCCGACTCAGGCCGCCGGGGCCCAGGGCAGATAGCCGCCGCTTGTGGGTCAGCTCCGCCAGAGGATTGGTCTGATCCATGAACTGGGAGAGCTGGCTGGAGCCGAAGAACTCCTTAATGGCCGCCACCAAGGGTTTGGGGTTGACCAAAGAGGCCGGGGTGAGGTTTTCCGACTCGGAGACTGTCATCCGTTCTCGGATGATCCGCTCCAGGCGATTCAGGCCCACCCGCACCTGGTTTTGCAGCAGCTCGCCCACGGAGCGCACGCGGCGGTTGCCCAGGTGGTCGATGTCGTCCACATGGCCGATGTCGTACTCCAAATTGATCAGGTAGTCGATGACGGCCAAAATGTCGGTGACGGTAAGCACCCGCACACTTTCGGCTACGTTGAGGTTTAACTTTTTGTTCAGCTTGTAGCGCCCTACCCGGCCCAAATCGTAGCGTTTGGGGTCGAAGAAGCGGGATTCCAGCAACTGCTGGCCACCCGATACGGTGGGGGGTTCCCCGGGCCGCAACTTGCGGTACAGCTCCATTAGGGCTTCTTCTTCGGTGTAGGGCCCCTCTTTCTCCATGGTTTTCTGGAAGAATTCGGGGTGGCGCAGGTTGTCGTAAATCTCGGAGTCGCTCAGGCCCAAGGCTTTCAGCAGAACTGCCGCCGAGAGCTTGCGGGTTTTGTCGATGCGCACCCACACCAGGCCGTTTTTGTCGGTCTCGAACTTCAGCCAGGCACCGCGGTTGGGGATGAGGCTGGCGCTGTAGGTGCGACGCCCGCTTTTGTCCAGCTCCGATTTGTAATAGACGCCGGGGCTGCGCACAATTTGGTTGACGATCACCCGCTCGGCGCCGTTGATGATGAAGGTGCCCCGATCCGTCATCAAGGGCAGTTCGCCGATGAAGACGTCCATGTCTTTGATCTCGCCGGTCTCTTTGTTGATCAGGCGAGTGGGCACCCGGATCTGCGCTTGATAGGTGGCATCCCGCCGCTTGGCCTCCTCAGGGTCGTAGCGGGGGCGGTTGATCTTGTACCCTTTGGAGGGATCCCCAGGGCGATATTCAGGCAGGAAGTGCAGCTCCAGCTTACCAGTGTAATCGATGATGGGGGAAAAGCTGAGAAGCTCCTCTTCAAACCCTTCTCGCAAAAACCACAAGAAACTCTCCCGCTGAATCTCCACCAGGTCAGGAAAGGTAGGAGCGACAGGGGATGGCACTGCTAATTGTGTCATGCGTTGCTCGGGAGGGGTCGCGCTGCAGTCAGGCCTTCCATTATAGAAACCCCGCCAACGATCGTCAACGAACGTTACAAAGGTCGAGGGGCTGTCCGGATCCCGTGGGGGCGCACCTGGAAAATCTCGGCAAAACCGCTGGGGATCCCCTTTTGGCTGCCGGGGCAGGGGCGGTTTCCGCCATGCCTTAAGGATTGTTCACATCCATTCACACTCAAGCAGATTATTCTAATCTTTAACCGTTTTTGCGGATCATCCGCTGCTCCAGCTCGGATTTCCGGTCGACCGTGGGGATCGGAGGGGTGGTTCTGACAGGCTCAGCCGGTCGCCAGGGTGGACGCGGCGCCGGTCTTTGTCGCTTTTGAGATGCACGCTGTTGATGCAGGCTAGGGGGCAAGACGCGGAGCCATCAATCATGAGAAAGGATCGGGAATGGGTTTACAAAGCTTCTCAGGCTGGGGGAACCTCGGGATGGCTTGCGGGTGATCTGCGGGTGATCTAATGAAGCACAGTTTGTTGGCGAGGAGGGTTTTGTGAGTCAAAGTCAGAACAATCAGAATAAAAAAAGTGATCTGTATAACCGGGACCACAGCTTGTCGGCCCAGTTGCGAGAGGGCACCAAGCAGTCCCACACCATGGCCGAGAACATGGTCTTTATCAAGTGTTTCCTGAAGGGAGTGGTGGATAAACGGGCCTACAGCCGCTACCTGGGCAATTTCTACTTTGTCTACAGCGCTTTGGAAGAAGGCTTTGCCCAACTGCGAGAGCACCCCCTGGTGGGCCGGCTCTACTACCCAGAGCTGTGGCGCAAGGCCAGCCTGGAGAAGGATTTAAATTATTTTGTTGGCCCCAACTGGCGCTCTTTGGTCAAGCCCTCCCCTGCCTGCCAGGTCTATGTCAACCGCATTCGGGAAGTGGTGGAAAAAGATCCGCTTCTGCTGATCGCTCACGCCTATACCCGCTACATCGGTGACTTGTCGGGTGGCCAAATCCTCAAAAACATCGCCCGCCGGGCCATGGGCTTGCCGCAGGGGGAAGGAACGGCCTTCTACGATTTCGAGCAGATCCCTCATGAGGGCAAATTCAAGCAGCGCTACCGCGCCCAGCTGGATGCGTTGGAGCTGGATCAAACCACCATCGACCGCATTGTGGCAGAGGCCAACTATGCCTTCAAGCTGAACATGGATCTGTTTAGGGAGTTGGAGGGCAATTGGCTGTTGTCGATGGCCCGCTTGGCCTGGAACTCTCTGCTCAGCCAGTTTCAACGCAAGCCCACCCGTTCTGAGGCAGCCGCTCCCAGCTCCTAAAATCCGGATTCCAGAGGGCAGTGAGGCGATGGGTTCTGCTGCCTATCTCCCCTCTCCCTCTGGGAGAAGAGCCGGGGGTGAGGATCAGTCACATTCAAGAGTGTCGCGGGTGGCCCGACCGGTTACAGGGTTAACGCCGGTGGCCCGTTCACAGAGGATGGAGAGGGCGTCTTGGCGTATTAAGGCATTGGTGAAATCGGCCCCATCAATTTGGATCCCTTCGACTCGGGCCAGCCACATCATGCTGTCCTGCAGTTGCGCTTCTCGCAGATCCGCACCCTGTAAGTTGGCCATGTCCAAAGTGGCCCCCCGCAGGTCGGCCCCGCGCAAGTTGGCTTTGCTGAGATTGGCCCCGAATAGGTTTGCCCCTGCCGCCTTCACGTGGCTGAGATCGCTTTGGCGCAGGTTGGCCTTGAGAAACTTCCAGCCGCTCAGGTCTTGCCCTGCAAAGCTCACCCCCTGCAGATCTCGTTTGGTGTAGTCCTCTGCCTGGGCCGGGGATCCCAGCGGAGTAACCCCCAGGCAGAGTATCAGCCCGCAAAGCACTATCCCCCGCAGGAAACGGCTCAGCCAAGACCGCCTCGCCAGAACCGAAGCCAGCCAAGCAACAGACATCGTGGATCCCTCCCTCAAGGAAACCTCACATGGCTTGGGAATTGCTTCTGGTTTTATCTTACCGGATGGAGATCCCGCCGGCAGATTGGGCTATCATGAACTACCCCACCGCATAGGCGGATGGGGTTTCTGATGCCCCATTCGCTTGACGGTGAAGTTTCTGTCTCTTCCTCTGCCCCAGGTGCTTCATAGACCCGCAGGACTTTGAAGTAGAGCTGAAGCATCCAAGACTCACGAGGCCGGTTCCCAACCCCGGTTGCCGATTAGTGGCAACGTTGTACATCACCATCACCGAGCCACGATCCCTCGGTACCTCAAACCCACAACCAGAGCAGACATGATAGCGGTTGCTCAAGTCCGCCCACTCCTTGTGGACTGCCCCACATTTGGGACAGCGCTGCGAGGGCTTGATGGCTTGCGTAGGAAGCACGAGAACTAAACCACCTTTCTGCTCGATTTTGTAGGTAATCATCTGGTTCAATGTACCGAACCCCACCGACAGAATAGACTTGTTTAGCCCTGCCTTGCGCTTCCCACCCTTGCGGGTCATCCCTTTGACATGCAGCTTCTCCGTTACGCCGTTCGCCTACGGCGGCGCGGAGCGCTTCGCCATAACGACAAGCTATCTCTGACGTAACTTTGTGTTGCCAGTCTTTGCGCTGACGGGCAACTTTGGCTTTGAGTTGCGCTTCCCGCCGGTGGATTTTCTTCCACCTTCTGGAAGCCTTGACACCCTTCTTCGGAGCGCGCTTTCTCCGCTTCAACTTGGCAAGCTCGCGTATCTTCGCCTCACTCCGCTGGGTAAAGCGGGGATTGGCAATCTCCTGAAACTCCGCCCCGTCAAACAGGGTCAGGGCGGTCTCTGTACCCAAGTCATAGGCAACGATGGACTCATATCGCAAATCCGACTGCGACCCAAACTTAGGCTCTGGTATGGCAACCTCAACCGTAAACGAAGCGAACCACTGCCGCCGGGACGGCTTGTAGACAAGGGTCAGCGTAGTGGGCACGCCCCAATGCTTGGCTTGACCGCGCATTTTCAGGGTAATGCCCAAGTCATTGAGTGTGACCGTGCCATGCTTCCCCGTGCTGTTGACCTTCCACCCCGACCGAGCAGGATACGTCCAGCCCGAATACCGGCGAATGGACTTGAACCTCGGCTTCCTACTCAGTCCTCGAAAGAACCGTTGGTAAGCATAATCCACCCGCTTGACGGTAGCTTGCAGGGCTTGGGAGTTCAGTTGGGCAAACTCCACCCACACCTGCTTGAATTCGGGGAGTAGGTTCTGCTGTTCCAGGTAGGTCACCGTTCGGCGGTGGAGCTTGTACTCGGTTTCCCGGTGGCTGACACAGGCGTTGTAGAGGTAGCAGTGCAGACGACGAGCCTCGAGCAAAGCCTTTTCCTGAGCTTTGCTGGGATACAGTCGAAAGGTCTGCCTTCTGGTTGCCATATGCGTTATCCTACCCCCACCTGCCCCAGTTCTGAGTGCTCCACAAATCCAGTGGCGCTATCCATCCCCACCCTACAGAGGGTGGGGAATTCCGCGCGTTTTGTTAAAGTCTTCTACAGACCAGATCCGCGATTGGCGAGGGGGCGACAGGGATCCATGTCCGAGATCGAGGTCTTCGATGCGGAGCAGTTGGCCGGGCTGATCGAGGGTCTGGCAGAGGCGATCGGCAGGGATCATCCCCACCTCCAAAAGTTGACGTTGATCGGCATTCGCACCCGGGGAGTTCCCCTGGCCTACCGCCTGCGGGATCGGATTGCCACTCTGCTGGGGATCCCGCCCCAAGTGGGGGAGCTGGACATCACTTTTTTCCGCGACGATTTGAGCGCCGGCGGGTTGCGCACCCCCGATCGCAGCGAAATGCCGCGTGACCTGACCGGCCAAGAAGTGGTGCTGGTGGATGATGTGATCTTTCGCGGTCGCACCGTGCGAGCAGCTTTGGAGGCCCTAAACCACTTTGGGCGACCGGAACGGGTGCGATTGGCGGTGTTGATCGACCGGGGTCACCGGCAGTTCCCCATCCAGCCCGATTACTGCGGTTGTCAGCTTTCTACAGAACCGGAGCAAACGGTGAGAGTCCATCTGCGGGAAACCGATGCGGAAGAGCGGGTGCTGTTGATAGACAAAACGGCAAAGATCAAGTCCTGAGCCGGCGCTGGGGTGCGGTATTTTGGGGATGACCTGCCGAAACTCACTGCCATGTCTTGGTTGCCGGAAACCCGCCGCTACGCTGTTTTGGGCACGGGCGCTTTGGGAGGATTTTATGGGGCGAAATTGCAACAGGCGGGCTTTGCGGTGCATTTTCTGCTGCACAGCGACTATGACCATGTTCGCCAAAGCGGCCTCTGGGTGCAGTCCTGCTGGGGGGATTTTCATTTGCCCCAGGTGAATGCCTACGCAGCCGTGGAGGACATGCCCGCTTGCGAAGGGGTGATCGTGGCTTTGAAAGCCACCCAAAATGCGCTTCTGCCGCACTTGATCCCGCCTGTGTTGGCCGAGAATGGCGTGGTGATCTTGTTGCAAAATGGGCTGGGGGTGGAGCCCGAGATTGCCGATTGCGTTGGCCCAGAGCGGGTCATGGGGGGCCTCTGCTTCATCAGCTCCAATAAGGTTGGCCCCGGCCACATTCACCATCTGGATTACGGTTCGGTGCTGCTGGCAGAATACGGCCCTGGCTATGCCCCCCAAGGGATCACGCCCCGCCTTCAACAAGTTCAAGCCGATTTTCAACGGGCAGGGATCCCGACTTCGCTCTCACCAGATTTGATGTTGGCCCGCTGGCAGAAACTGGTCTGGAATATTCCCTTCAACGGCCTCTCGGTGGTGTTCAATGCCGATACTCAGCAAATGATTCGAGACCCTGAGGCCCGTGCTTTGGCGGAAACGCTGATGCAGGAGGTGATACAGGGAGCTGCAGCTTGTGATCGCCTGCTTCCCGACTCCCTGATCCAAGAAATGCTCACCAATACCGAGAAAATGGCCCCCTACCGCACCAGCATGAAAATCGACTATGAGCGCAAACGTCCCCTGGAGCTGCAGGCAATCTTCGGCAACCCCCTGCAGTACGCTCGACAAGCTGGGATCCATCTGCCACGGGTTGAAATGCTCTACCGACAGTTGCAGGTGTTGGATCGCCTGAATCGAGGGATCCCTGGGGAGCAGCAGGCTTAAGTTTTTCAAGATCCGGCGGAGCGATCCCAGGGCTGGAGCAGGCTTTCTCCTTTGCTTGCGGGTAGACTGAGCCGCAGTCGTGTACTGTTGCTCTGGCTTTATGCCGCTGGGATCCACCCACGATCGCATTACCCTCTGGACGGCCCCCGGCATCACCCTAGCCGCCGGTGTGTTGGGGAACAGCACCACAGTTGCTCTGGCCGTGGGATCCGCCTATCTGTTCAGCGGCCTGATGTTTTCTGGAGATCTGGACACCTGTTCCCGACAGTATCAACGCTGGCTGTTCTTGCGTTGGATTTGGCTGCCCTACCGCAGGTGGATACGGCATCGCTCCTTTTGGTCTCATGGGCCCATCGTGGGCACTGCCGTGCGGGTGCTGTACTTGAGCCTATGGGCAGGAGGAGCTGGCCTGCTGGGGGCTTGGCTGGGATCCCGGTTGGGCTGGTGGATGTGGCAACCCTGGGTGTGGGGCAGCGATCTCTGGCAATTGCTGCAAGTTCACGCCGAGATGCTCTTTTGGATTGGGATGGGGTTGGAACTGGGATCGGTGAACCACAGCCTAAGCGACTGGATGGTCTCCCGCTGGAAACGCTGGCGCAGAAAACGCCGTCAGGTTCGATCTCCTGCCAGGCGACTCAGCTATCGTGGCTAGGGATCCATTGGGCCAAGGTTTGATTTTTCGCCCGCCACGGCATTTGAATGGCAGTGAGGTTACCTACTGTTCCGCAACGCGTAGTCATTTATCTCACCGTCAAGGTGAAACAAACGACCGGTTGCTTCCTGCTAAGGCCTCCGGCCCGCTACGCGAGCAGTTGAAATAGAGGGTAATAAGAACCACGACTGCTATCAGCCCCTCACCCCCCCTTGAACCTGTGCTGTGCCCACAACTCCGCGACCTATCCTCTCAAGAGGGCTGAAACTGCAAATCTTGGCCAATTACCCTTTAGCCCAGGTACTCTGCTTGTGGCCATTTCGATTCAAACTGGGACACTGCACCCATACCTAAAGCCTTGAATACAGGGAATCAGAAGGCTCTCCTCAGTAGCCCAAGCGTCTCACCCTAACTTGAAACGACTACTTGAAGCAGTTTTGTCAAGAACATTTCCTCTTACGTTGGCTAGGTATTGCGATTCAATCTCAATAAAGCTATGCTGTTACTCAGTTGAGTGGTGGAGTCATATCCATCAGTCTTCCTCTCTTGTCTTGGATGTGGCAGGGATCCTGTGCTGGCAGAGCTGGCCATCTGCGTCAGCAGGGATCCCTTTTTCTCCTCTCCAAGGCTAAGCAAGGTTCTGTGCTAATGAGAGTCAGAATCAGTTGATAGAGAGATTTTTTGCTTGCTCATGTCAATCTGTGGAGGTGGCAGTGTAAAGGAGCAACAGCGGCTGAGGGTTATGGCTTTGGAAGGGGGCAATCTGGCTTCGGGAACCGGAAGACAAGACCGAATACAAAGATTGCTGCTCTAGTTTCCTTTGCAAACTTGTCAGAAGCTAAGGAAAAAGACCAACCTTTTGGGACAAACTGTCTGTCCTATGTCTTGTTTTGTCGTTCAAAAATTTATGTTGGGCTCAAGAGAAACTCTAGAAAAAAGTTGAATCAGGTGGAAGAATCAGTTAGAATCTAGCTGGCGTTAACGCTAACCGCGACGAAGAGACTGGAGGGAGGAAAGCCTAACAGCCTCTCTCCTTTTTTCTGTAGAGATTACCCTCACCTTCAACCCCTGTCTTGTGAGAGAGGGGGAAGCCTGAATGTCCTATGACCCAAAGCGGCTAGAATTTCCATCAACTCTTGTTTTATTCTCTATCCCAAACCTGATACTAAAGGGTTGCCCCTCGATCTTGTAACCATTGGACAGCCAGTCTATGTTGGCGTTTCTGCGCATAGGCCAAGGGGGTATGCCCATCTTCATTGCGAGGGTTTAGTTCGGCTCCATTTTCCAGCAAAAGCTCCAGGATTTGGATATGCCCTTCCCAAGCAGCCCAGTGCATCGGTGTCGCCCCGAATCGGTTGCGCGCATTGGCATTGGCCCCGTACAAGAGCAGAAAGCGAGCGATGCCCAAATCCCCTCGGGTGGCGGCTTCATGCAGAGGGGTTCGGCCTGTTTCGTCAGTGGCATCCACCGGCGCTCCCTTGGATAGTAGGCGGGCCAGAATGCTTTTTCGACCGGTAGCTGTGGCCCAGTGGAGAACACGACCGGTGTTGGCTCCCTTTTGGATGAGCAGACCGATTACTTCTACCTGATCGGTTAAAGCAGCCCAATGGAGAGGGGTATAGCCATAGTTATCTGGGAGATTGATATCACTGCCTGCCCTCAAGAGACGCTCCACCAGCTTGACCTGACCGCTGGCGGCAGCCAAATGGAGAGGGGTAGCACCTGTGGGATCTAAGGCATTGGGGGAGGCGCCATATACTAAGAGCAAGTCCAGCAGTCCCAGATGGCCAAGGAGTGTCGCTTTGTGAAGCAAGGTCATTCCCTGAGCATCGACAGCATTCACATCTTCCCCCCGCTGCAAATGAGCCAATAATTGTTTTAGATCTCGATTGGCAAGAGCTTGATGAAGCGCTTCACTCATAACAGATAGAAATAAAAAAGCCAAGTTGCAATGAAGTTGGGCAACAGGAAGGGATCCTCGATAGGCCGGAATGGAGGCTCCAAACAACTTGGGCAAAGTCTAACACTGGATCCCTGCTGCTGAGGGAAGCGGGAGAACCAAGCGCTTGGTGGGATCCCTTGGTCAAGCCGGGGCCGCAGCGATAGACTAGAGCTGGTTTTTGGCCAGGTCTTTTCCCGATCCCTTAGTTGCGCCACCGTTTATGGATTACTACGCGATCCTGAACCTATCTCCTGCAGCGGACATTGAAGAGATTAAACAGGCGTTTCGACGGTTGGCGCGGCAGTTTCACCCTGATGTGGCAGGGGAGGGATCCCGAGAGCGTTTCCAACAAATCCACCAAGCCTACCAAGTGCTGAGCGACCCTGAGCAGCGGCGGCGCTACGATGCACAACGTCAATCTGCACAACGTCAATCTGCACAACGTCAATCTCCACCCAGCTCTCCTGCTGCCGGCGAAAGGCGGGTGGTCATTCGCAGCATAAGCCCCTCATCGGCAGAGCGGCCCAATCCGGAAGGGCTCAAGGAGGGGATTGCCCGCGTTAAGGCAGCCTGGCGGGAGCGGAAGTTGCCCACGGCGGTGGCCCAGGCGGAGGCGCTGCTGAAACGGTTTCCCAACTCCAGCGAGGCCATCCACATCTTGGCGTTGGCCTACCAGCGCTTCGGCAACCATTTGATCTACGAGGGGCGCTATCAGCAGGCGGAAGCCTACTTGAGAAAAGCTTTGGCCACGGAGCCGCACAACCGAGAATTGGCCTTTGAAATCAAGCGAGATTTAGCCCGTCTGGGCATTCGGGAGGGATCCCGCTAACTTGCCTGCGTTGGGATCCCCAACGTCTGAGCTGCCCACTGCCGGAGTTGTTGGCGGTTGACTTTGCCCTGAGGGTTGCGCGGGATCCCGGTACACCACAGCCAGTGCTTGGGGTGCTTGAAGGGACTCAGTTGGCGTCTCAGGTGTTGCTTCAGGTGCATTTCCAGCTCTTTGGGGATTGCCGGGATCCCTGTTTTGGGGACGACCACCGCCACCACCTGCTGCCCCCATTCGGCATCCGGTAGGCCCAACACGCACACATCTTCCACCCAGCCGCTGGCTCGGATCTCCCCTTCCACTTCTGCAGCCATCACCTTTTCCCCGCCGGTTAGGATTAGGTCATCGGCTCGACCTAACCAATAGAGGGATCCCTGTCGGTCTAGATAGCCCAAATCGCCGGGGGTAAAGCCTTGCTGTTGCCCTTCGCGTAAGCGGTGCGTAGCACTTAGGTGCGGGTAGTAGCCCAGTGCCAGCGACTCTGCCTGAATGTGAATGTAGCCCACAGCATGGCGGGGCAGGGGATCCCCTTTTTCGCTGCGGATCTGGAGCGTGGCGTGGGGCAGAGGCCGACCCAGACTGTCGCTCCCTTGCCAAAAGGCTTCTGGCAGTAACGTACACACCTGGGAGGCGGTCTCGGTCATACCGTAGGTGAGGGCAAGGGGAAGGTGAAGTTGCCGGGCCTGTTGCCGCAAGCTGGGCCAGGTGGGGCCACCGCCAACCAAAATGGCCCGAAATTGGCGCAGGCTCTCCAAGACCGCTGGATGGGCGTTGAGCAACAGCCGTTGCAACTGAGTGGGCACCAGCGACAGAAAGCTCCCCGGCAGAGGGGGATCCCAAGACTCGGCCTGCTGTTGCCGTTTCCAATCCCAGACAACCCACTGCCCACCGCTCAGCCAGGAGCGGACTGCCTGCATCAAGCCGCTGACGTGGTACAGGGGCAGAAGGCAATAGCTGTGTACAGGCCCGACGGCAAAGTGCTGTTGGTGGGCTTTGGCCGAGGCGCTGAGGGTCAGCCAAGAGTGCATGGCCCATTTCACTTGGCCGCCGGAGCCACCGGTGGGGATGCCGATCAACGGCCAATGGGAGCTGGGCACAGCTTCCCGCAAATCCCGCAGGCGCAGATTCAAGGGGGCGGGATCCCCTTCCAGTCGGCCCTGGCGCCAGCACCAGCCGGATCCCATATCCGCCAAAGCCTGTCCCCATTCCCGTTCTCCCCAGTGGGGATTACCCAGGAACAGCGGGATCCCCAAGCGTTGGCAGGTCAAAACTGCCGCCCACACCTGCACTGGATGCGAGTCCGCCACCAGTAGGGGAACGGCCTTGTCTGCCAAAGGGCGCAGTTGCTCTTCCAGTTTGGACAGGCACTCCTTCAAGTCTCCGCCATCCCCGGACAAGACAATTGACCTCATGGGCTATGGGTATGCCATCTCAACGGCTTCGCGGATCCCCTGCATTTTATTAGGGGATCCCCCCTCGATTTCCTTGGCAAGGAACGGTGAGGATAGGTTTGGGCTTGGCTTATCATGATCTAGGTTTGAACTGGGAGGTCTGTGTTGTGATCGAGCCGATTTTGTTGGGGATCGTCTTGGGCATGGTGGTGGTCACCTTGGCGGGCTTGTTCGTGGCAGCCTACAGGCAATATCAACGCAGCAATAAGATCGGTCTATAGGAGCAGCCTTTGGGGGGTTGGAGAAAACCCATAGGGGAGAGAGAGATTGAGGTGGCATGGCGATGCACTGGCTGCGCACAGTCGCTGCTTTG
This sequence comes from Synechococcus sp. R60.1, assembly GCF_047461835.1. NCBI lineage: Bacteria > Bacillati > Cyanobacteriota > Cyanophyceae > Synechococcales > Synechococcaceae > Synechococcus > Synechococcus sp. R60.1. The sequence goes on from NZ_JANSIA010000022.1 coordinate 21,273, forward strand.
CGGGAGCAGATAGCCAATTGGCGGGGATCCACCATCGGCTTGGTGCCCACGATGGGATCCCTGCATGAGGGCCATCTCAGCCTAATCCGCCGCTGCCGGCAAGAGTGTGACCACACGGTGGTCAGCATTTTCGTCAATCCGCTGCAATTTGGCCCCAACGAAGACTGGGATCGCTATCCCCGCGACGAAGAGGGGGACCGAGCTTTGTGCGAGGCAGCAGGTGTGGATGTGGTGTTTGCGCCCGACCCGGAGGAGATGGGAGCCGACCCCGCAACCGGAAGCGACCGCACCTGGGTCATGCCCCCCGAATCCCTTCTGCAGACCCTCTGCGCCCCCCACCGACCTGGCCACTTTCGCGGTGTAGCCACCATTGTGCTGCAACTGCTGAACCTGGTGCAGCCGCAGCGGGCCTACTTCGGCCAAAAAGACGCCCAGCAACTGGCGATCATTCAGCGTTTGGTTCGGGATCTGCAAATACCCACCACGATTGTTCCCTGCCCCACGGTGCGAGAAGCCGATGGCCTCGCCTGTAGCTCCCGCAACCGCTACCTTTCTGCTGCTGAACGACAGGTGGCTGCCGGACTGTACCGGGCCTTGCGTCGGGGATATGACCATTGGCAGGCCGGGGATCCCTCAGCAGAAGGGATCCTTGCCGCCGCCCGTGCTGAGCTGGAGCATACCCCAGAGCTGCAACTGCAGTACCTGGAATTGGTGGATCCCCAAACGCTACAGCCGCTGCCGCGGGTGGAAGACAAGGGCCTGCTGGCCATTGCTGCCTATGTGGGGCAGACTCGCCTGATCGACAACCTGCTCCTTTCCCCAGAGCAAGGGGATCCCTCGCCGGAGAGAGTCCAGCATGCGGCACCGCCCTCTTCCGGCACGACCTCTCCCCCGCGTCGCCCGCTGATTGCCATCGACGGCCCGGCTGGAGCCGGAAAATCCACCGTGGCGCGGGCAGTAGCCGCCCAGCTGCAGCTTTTGTACTTGGACACGGGGGCCATGTATCGAGCCATCACCTGGCTGGCACTGCAACGGGGGATCCCTTTGGACGATGCCGAGCAACTGACCCAACTGGCCGCCCAAACCCAGCTCACCCTGCAGAGTGGCACCTCTTCGACAGAGCCGACCCGCATCTGGGCCGATGGCGAAGAAATTACCCAGGCCATTCGCTCTCCGGAAGTGACCCGCTGGGTCTCTCACGTGGCGGCAGTGCCGGGAGTACGCCAGGAGCTGGTGAAGCGGCAACGCAGCATTGGCCGGGATGGCGGTGCTGTCTTGGAGGGGCGGGATATCGGCACCCACGTCTTTCCCGATGCAGAGTTGAAGGTCTTTTTGACTGCTTCTGTCGGGGAGCGGGCGCAGCGTCGGCAACACCAACTCCAAGCCCAAGGGCAAATGGTGCCTCTCGAAGAATTGAAAGCGCAAATCGAGCAGCGGGATCGCCGCGACAGCGAACGGCTCATCTCTCCCTTGCGGCCTGCCCCCGATGCCATCTTGATCGACACAGATCACCTGAGCCAATCCGAGGTGCAAGACAAGATTGTCATGTTGTACCGGCAACTTTTGGAGCGATCTGGCCCGGCCCGTTTAGATCAGTAGCTTTGACTCAATCAAGACTAAATCAACGGGACAAGTCAGATTTCCGCATGATTTTCAGGGAGCTGGCCGGTTTGAACAGCTTGATCCCTCTCTCATTTCTCATTGAAGATTTTCGTTGAAGATGCAGTTGATGAGGGGGCACGGATGCCGAGCTATGGGTTGAGTGATGAACTTTGGCAAAACCACCGAGGTGTTGAGGTGCCGGAGGGGATCCCGTTGATGATGGAAATAGGCCGACCCGCTTTTCTCTCGATGAGCCAATGCTACCTGTATCCCGTTCCGCCGTCGCGAACGGAGCGCTATGGTTAATGTCTTTCTCTTGGCCTTTCTGCTGCTTCTCTCAGGAGCTTGCTCTGGCGCCGAAACGGCCATCACGGCCATGGACAACCTGCGCCTGGAATCTCTGATCGAAGAACAAGGGGATCCGCAGGGCTTGTATCGACTGGCCCAACAACAGCGCTCGCGGCTGATCACCACCCTGTTGCTGGTGAACAACTTTGTCAACATCGGCATTGCCGCTTTGGCCACAACCCTCTCCATTGAACTGTTGGGAACCCAGATTGGAGCTTTGGCCGCCACCGTGCCCACCACAATTGTGGTGCTCCTCTTTGGAGAAGTAGCCCCAAAGTCCTTGGCGGTGAGCCATCCGCTAGGGGTGTTCCGCTGGGTGGTGCGGCCTGTTCATGTCCTATCGGTGCTGCTGCGCCCTTTTATCGACGCTTTTGAGTGGGTTGTCAGCAGGCTCTTCAATCTATTGGAATTCTCCCCGCTGACGGCCACTGCTTCTCTCAAGGATTTGGAGCTGTTGATCGATGTGTTGGGGCAGCGGGGGCTGCTGGATTGGCAAAAACGGCGGCTGTTCCGTGGGGCCTTGGCTTTGGACTTACTCCAAGCGCGGGACGTGGCCAAGCCCAGAGTTAAAATGGAGACCATCTCCCACGACAAAACACTGCAGGATGTGGTGAAGCTCTGTTTGGAAACGGGCTACTCGCGCATCCCCGTGCAGGGAGAATCCAAGGACGAGATCGTCGGCATTATCCACCTCAAGCAAGCCTTGCGCTATCTCGATCAAAAAGGCAATGCCGAAGTGACCCAGGCGATGGCACCGCCTTTTTTTGTGCCGGACACCAAGCGGGTCAGCTTGTTGCTCAAGGAAATGCTGCGCTCTCGCCAACACCTGGGGATTGTGGTGGATGAGTTCGGCGGCACCACCGGCCTGATCACGCTGGAGGACATTTTGGAGGAGCTGGTGGGGGATATTTACGACGAGAGCGACCTCTCCCCCCTGCTGCTGCAGCGACAACGACGACCAGGTGGAGCTTCTACCTCCCCTGGCTGAGAACAGGAGCAAGGGGATCATCCCCTCTCTAAGTCCTAGCTGGCTCTGGAGGGATCCGTCTCCGCGGCTGTTGGGTTTTCGTGCGCGCCGGGAGTGAGCTCCCCAAAGCCGGCCTCGACGGGATAGCGGGCCACAAAAAAGATCCAGAAGCTGTGGATCCCCAACCCCAAAGCCCACCAGCCCAACAGGGGCACCAGCCACGGCCAATCCGCGCGGTACAGTTGCTGAAAAAACACCAGCCCAGACCCGCTACAGAGGAAAACAGACAGGTGGGCGGCATAGGTATAGCGATCATCCAGCTTGCGAAATTCGGGATCCCGACGGGAGGGCTTCCGGGGCCAGCGAGGCGGCATGGCAAAACCATCCAGTTAAAACCTTCTCCAGTGTAGAACAGCCGTCGGCGGGGATCCCTGAGACTGGGGATCGACATTTCTGCTGCGCAACCCCAGCTTCACCGCGCCTTTGCCCAGCCAGCGCACGAGCCAACCCATCAACAGCACCGCCACCACCGCCAGCAGCAGAGAAGTGACGTCTTCACCGGTGGCCAACAGCGGGTTGCCTAGCCCCCCTGTGGTGGTGGTAGAGGCCAATCGCAGCACATCGGTGGTGCCTTGGGTGATCCCAGCAGCCCCCCCTCCGAGAATGGCAGCCAAAGCCCAGCGCCACATCGGGCTCAGGTCACCAATGTCCCCCATTGCCGCCGACATCACCAGGATTCCGGCCACCACTGCCACCGGCGTTGCCACTACATCTAGCAAGTTGTCCACCCAGGGCACGTAGTAGGCAGAAACCTCGAAAAAGGTGGCCACCACAAAAACCAGCAGCGCCACCTCTGAGCCAATCCATTGCAGATCGGGAGCCAGCTCCAGATGTCCAGCCTGAGCCGCTATGCTCATCACCAGCAGCGGCACAAAAATACGAAAGCCACAGGCAGCACTGAGGCCCAGCCCCAAAAAAATGGCCAGTAGGCTTTCCATCTTGGCTCCTTAGGTTTGGTGGGAATGGCGGGGATGCTCCCGCCAGCAGCAACTGGGGGGATCCGTCTCGGCTGGCTGAACCTCGAACTCCAGCGGTCCCTCTTCAGTGTACAGGTGCAGATCGAACCAGAAGGTGGATCCCTGTTCTAGCTTGCTCTCCAGGCAGATGCGGGTTCGATGTTTCTCCAGGATGTTGCGCACGATGGCCAACCCCAGGCCGGTGCCCTCTAGGGTGTGGACCCGGTTCTCGACACGGAAAAAGCGGTCGAAAATCCGCTCCTGATCTTCTGGGGCAATGCCAATGCCTGTATCGGCCACCGCCACCCGCACTGCCTGCGGGGATCCATCCGCCTGAACCACCAGGTGGGCATGTACCGTCACCAGGCCCCCTGAGGGGGTGAACTTGAGGGCATTGCCCAGGAGATTGGTCATCACCTGCAGCAGCAGATCGTAGTTGCCCCAGACCAGCGGCAGATCCGGATCGACGAACTTGCGCAGCTGGATCCCTTTGTCGCGGGCCTGCAGTTGGTGGGTGCGCAAAGTCTGCTCGATCACTGCCGCGATGTCGACACCTTCAAAGTGGTACTGCTTGCCCGATTCCAGACGAGACAAATCCAAAACATCGTTGACCAGGCGGGTGAGGCGATCGGTTTCGCGGTTGGCAATTTCCAGGTAGTCCAGCCGCTCCGCCGAGGACATCTGCTCGCCGTACTCGTAGAGGGTCTCGATAAAAGACTTGATGCTGAAGAGGGGGGTGCGCAGCTCGTGGCTGATGTTGCTGATGAATTGAGCCTTGGCTTCGTTGAGCTCCACCTCGCGGGTGATGTCCTGCACCGTCATCACGATCCCCTTGAGATTTTGCCGCCGCGGATCCGACACCGGCGAAAGCAGGATGCGGATAACACGCTTGGTGGGGCCGGTGAGTTTGACGCGAACTTCCTCTGCTTCTTGATCCCCGCGGGCAATGTGCATCAGGGGGCGGGCCAGTTGCTGCCGCAGATCCTCCGGCAACAGCTCCGGCAGGGGTTTGCCCAAAACGGGATCCCCTTCCCAGCCAAACATGCGGGAGGCGGCAGGATTGAGCAGCAGCACCCGCAACTCGGCATCCAGCAAAATGGCGGCATCGACGATGGAGAAGACCAAGGTCTCCAACTTGGCTTTGGCGGCAGCCAGTTCTTCGATGTTCTGTTCTTCGTAGCTTTGCAGCCGCTCCGCCATCTCGTTAAAGCTGTCGATGAGCTGGGCCAGCTCGCCCCCGAAGGGCAGGTCGATGCGCTGCTTGAAGTTACCTTTGGTGATCTCCTGGACGCCCTTGACCAGTTCTTTGATGGGGTAGGTGATGGTGAGGGCATTGACCACCGATCCCAGGATGGCCAAGACCCACACCGCCAAAAACACCCCGATCGAGACCTCCCGCGCCAGCTGGGTGGAGCGCACCAGGGCGGGATTGGGATTGATGCCCAGGCCGAGGGTGCCCAAAAAGCGGCCCTGATGATAGATGCCGACAAAAATATCCGTCACCCGCCCGGCAGGAGTGAGGTGGGTGCGCACCAGCGGTTGGCCCTCAGCAGGGGGGCGATTGTCCGGCAGTTGCATGCGACGGGTGAGGCTGAGGGAGGTTTTCACCTCTTGGTTGGAAAACGGGATCCCGTAGTAGATGTTTCCTTCGGGATCGGCGTAGAGCAGATAGCGGATGCTGCTGGTGCTCTCAAAGTACTGGCGGGACAGTTGCGCCACTTCGCCAATGCGATCTTCCGCAATTAGAGGGGCAACATTGGCCGCCAAAAGCAACCCCAGATCCCGGCCAAAGCGGGCCTCGTTGAAGCGGGCATCCTGCTGCACAGTGCTGACGGCCCAGAAGGTAAAACTGCTCACCACCAAGGAGACCACCAGCGTGGCCACAAAGAGCAGCTGGGTCTCCAGGCGCAGCTTTTGTTTCCAGCGCGCCCACCAGCGCTGCAGGGATCCCATCGAAGACCCGGCTGGCTTCGACTGCGAGGGATCCACAGCCCCAGGCAATGGCTCTGGAGACGGAGCAGTCGCTTCTGGAGATTGGGCTTCAACAATTGGCTCGGCTGGCTCGACGGTGCTGACAGGAGGCATGAACCCAACGTGAACAGATAGCGTGAACGGATATAGGGCGGTGATTCGCCACCATTCTGACATGGGCAGGCGATCCCTTTGTCTCAGCCAAGGCCGGGTGAGAACCGGTATGGGATCCCGGCTTCGCAACGCAACCTGCTCCAGCCGACCTGCAGGGGAATGGTTGCCAATACCGATAAAGGTATCCCCAAGCAAAGCTTGTCAGCGCCCCTAAAGTTGATAGACTAGAAAATCGTGCTTCACCAGGTCAGAGTGACCGGAAAAATCGTGACCAACAGCCCCGTCAGCCAATTTATCCAACATCATTTTCGCCACTTCAACGCAGCCGCGCTGCTGGATGCAGCCAAAGGTTATTGTGCTCACCTGGAAAAGGGCGGCAAGATGATGGTGACCCTGGCCGGCGCCATGAGCACAGCGGAGCTGGGCCTTTCCCTAGCGGAAATGATCCGGCAGAACAAGGTGCACGCCATCTCCTGCACCGGCGCCAACCTGGAAGAGGACATCTTCAACCTCATCGCCCACGACTTCTACGAGCGCGTGCCCCACTACCGCGATCTTAGCCCGCAGCAGGAGCAGGAACTGCTGGAGCGGCACATGAATCGGGTAACCGATACCTGCATTCCCGAAGAGGAGGCGATGCGGCGCTTGGAAAAAGCCCTTTTGGAAGAGTGGATCGGCGCCGATCAGGCGGGCGAGCGCTATTTTCCCCATGAGTTTCTCTACCGGATTCTGCGCAGTGGCCGGCTGGAGCCCTACTACCAGATCAATCCGCGGGACTCTTGGGTTTACGCGGCTATGGAGGCCAACTTGCCCATCTATGTGCCGGGATGGGAAGACTCCACCACCGGCAACATGTATGCCGCCCACTGCATCACGGGTGAGATCCGCAATGTACACACCGTCCGCACAGGGATCGAGTACATGATCCACCTGGCGGATTGGTACCTGCGCACCTCGGCGGAATCCTCCATCGGCTTCTTTCAAATTGGCGGCGGCATAGCCGGGGATTTCCCCATCTGTGTGGTACCCATGCTCCATCAAGATCTGGGTCGCCAGGGCGTACCCCTGTGGGGCTATTTCTGCCAGATCAGCGACTCCACCACCAGCTACGGTTCCTACTCGGGGGCAGTGCCCAATGAGAAGATCACCTGGGGCAAATTGGGGATCGACACCCCCAAATTTGTCATCGAGTCGGATGCCACCATCGTGGCGCCTTTGATCTTCGCCTGGGTGCTGGGGTGGTAGAGAAGGGGAATCAATCTGTATGCCCGTCGGTTGAGGCGGAGCGGGGCCAGCGGGACAAAAGGATCGCAGCTTCCCAGCGGCGCAGATCCTGGGCGATGCGCAGGGGCGTGAGGCCGTAGCCGTCCGGCTCGTCGATCTCGGAGCCATGTTCCAGCAGCAGCCGAACGACCTCGGGGTTGCCGGACCAAGCGGCAAAATGCAGGGGAAGGCCACCGGCGCCAAAACGAGCATTCACCTCGGCCCCTCCCTGGAGCAGGGCTTTCGTAACCTCAGGGTTGCCCAGGCGAGCGGCTTGGTGCAGTGGGCTGGCTCCCCCATAGTCCGGTCGATTGGGATCCGCCCCCGCTGCCAGCAAAAGACGGGCGTTGAGGCCGCTTTCTACGAAAAACAGGGCTGTCTTGCCCCGCTCATCGACGGCGTTGGCGTCTTTCCCCAGCCAGAGAGCCAGTTGCAGCCGCAGCGGGTTGGCTTGGGCCAAGGCTTGTGGATCTTCTGGTAGGGAGTATCCATAGAATCCCAGACCCCCCACTAGCAGGGATCCCAGTCCGACAGCGATTTTTAGGACCTGACCTCGCATAGCCCTATTCCTCAAAGAAAAGGATGGCGAGCCCCTGCCTGGGCAGAGCCTGGGCCGAGAGCAGCAACGGGTTGCTGAGGGCAGGTTGCGGGGCAGCAGCGGGGAAGAGACGCAAAAACTCCTGCAGCGGCAGCAGCTCGCATTGGGATTCCTCGGCGGCGGCCGTGCGATACATGGTGGGGATGACCAGCTTGGGCTGCAGCGCCTCAATGGCCGCCTTGGCCCCGGCAGGATCGTAATTTTTCGGCCCACCCCCCACTGGCACCAGCAACAGGTCGGGACGAGCAAGCAGGATGGACTGCTCCCGCGTAATTGGCTGCAGCGCCCCTCCCAAATGGACAATGTCGATCCCAGCCATGCGCCAGCGCCAACCCACGTTTACGCCAAAGCGAGGGCCACGGGGCATGCGTACTCCTTGCACCCGGATCCCGTCAATCAGATAGTCTCCCGGCTGAAACAGCACCTTGGGGTTGCCGGGCACCACATCCAAAGCCCCTTCATCCAACAAGCGGCTGCTGAGCAACACCAGATCGGCAGCAACTCGTGGGGCAGGATAGCCAGCCGTACAGCCCGCCGGCCGAAACGGGTTGACCAGAAACCGTCGGCCCTCCCCCTCGAACAAAACACAACTGTGGTGCAGCCAAGTCAGTTGCAGCCCCTGCGAGCTGGAGCCGGGAGTGAACTCTATAGACCCTGGGGTTGTTGGCGTTTCCGAACCTTGTGCCGGCGCTGTCTGAGCGCCCGCTTTGCGCCCTCTGGCCAGGTTCACGGCCATCGATCCCAGCAGCCCAGCGCTGGCTTGCAGAAGCTGGCGACGCTTCATGGAGTGGGGATCCCTGATGTAACAACGGCAACGGTTTCCTGAGGTTTCTGCGAAACATTGGGCTGAGCAGCAGTTGAGGCTTTGGCGCTGCGCAGGAAGTTGCTCAACAAGCGCTTGCCCTCTGCAGTCAAGATGCTCTCCGGGTGGAACTGCACGCCCTGAACGTGGGGATAGCGGCGGTGGCGTACCCCCATGATGATCCCATCGCCTGTTTGAGCCGTCACCTCCAGCTCATCAGGACACGTAGAAGGCTCGATCACCAAGCTGTGGTAGCGGGTGGCCGTGAAAGGCTGGCTCAACCCCTCAAACACCCCCACCCCTCGATGGTAAATGAGCGAGGTTTTGCCATGCATCAGCTCAGGTGCGCGCACGATCTGACCACCATAGACCTGGCCAATGCACTGGTGCCCCAGACAAACCCCCAAAATCGGCAGCTCTGGCCCCAGCTCCCGAATCAACTCCAGGGAGATCCCGGCATCTTCCGGCCGCCCTGGCCCAGGAGAGATAACTACAGCTTGCGGCTGCATTCGGCGCAGGTCGTCAACGGAGAGCTGGTCATTGCGAAAAACCTGAAGCTGAGCTCCCAACTCCCCCAGGTACTGCACCAAGTTGTAGGTAAAGCTGTCGTAGTTGTCGATGACGACCAGCACGATAGCATCCGGCAACGGCACCCCATTTTAGCACTTGCTTGAGCTGCTGTTCTTGATCCAAAGAAGCAGAGTAACTGGCGCTTTTTGCAGGGGAGCAGTCGACGCCCCAAGAAAGCTTGTATCCTAGAAGGTACAACCCACAGGAAGCAGTGAATTGGGCGGGTTTCCAGGTTTCCCAATGTTGATTTGGATCCCATGAGTGCGCTTCTCTCCCCGGCAACCGATTTGCTGGACGAGTTGCGGCAGCTTTTCCCCTTCGAGCTGGACGACTTTCAGATCCGAGCCATTCAGGTTCTGGCTGCTGGGGAATCGGTGGTGGTCTGTGCTCCCACGGGATCCGGCAAGACCCTGATCGGAGAGTATGCCATCTATCGGGCCCTATCCCAGGGCAAGCGGGTTTTCTATACAACGCCCCTGAAGGCCCTCTCCAACCAAAAGTTCCGGGATTTTGGCCGGCAATTCGGCCCAGAACAGGTTGGCCTGCTCACCGGCGACATCTCCATCAACCGGGAGGCGCCGATCTTGGTGATGACCACCGAGATCTTCCGCAACATGCTCTATGGCACGCCGCTCTCTCTGGCCGTTCAGAGAGGAGCCTCTGGCGATGGGATGGAACCTTGGGAGGAGGCGGAGGCCCTGAGTCGGGATCCCTTGCGAGAGGTGCAGGCGGTGATCCTGGACGAATGCCATTACATGAACGACCAGCAGCGGGGCACCGTCTGGGAAGAAGCAATCATCTACTGCCCCCCCACGATCCAGCTCATTGCCCTTTCTGCCACCCTGGCCAACAGCGACCAGCTCACCGATTGGATGAACCAGGTGCATGGCCCCACCCATCTGATCGACTCCAACCACCGCCCGGTGCCGCTGCAATTTCACTTTGCCAATCGCAAAGGGCTGTTCCCCCTGCTGGAGCAAACCGAGTCCGGCCAGTGGGTTTGCAATCGCCGCCTGAAAAGCAAACTCCCCAAGTCAGGTCAGTCTCCCTATGGGGGAGTGCCGGATATGGTGCAGGTGGTGGAGAACTTGCGCCAGCGGGACATGCTGCCGGCCATCTATTTCATCTTCAGTCGCAAAGGCTGTGATATGGCCGTGGCCAGCGTAAGGGATCTGGACTTGGTAGCCAGCGAGGAAGAACGGCAGCAGTTGGCTGAGCAGATCGACCGCTTTTGTCGAGAAACGCCCGAAGCTGTCCGCCGAGATCAGTTGGATGCCCTTTACCGGGGTATTGCCGCTCACCATGCCGGCATGTTGCCTGCCTGGAAGGGACTGGTGGAGCATCTGTTTCAGCAGGGGCTAGTGAAGCTGGTCTTCGCCACTGAGACTTTGGCCGCCGGGATCAACATGCCCGCCCGCACAACTGTCATCTCCTCCCTTTCTAAGCGCACCGACAACGGCCACCGCCTCTTGACCGCTTCCGAGTTCATGCAAATGTCGGGCCGAGCCGGACGGCGGGGCAAGGACATCATCGGCCATGTGGTGACGGTGCAATCCCCGTTTGAGGGGGCCCAAGAAGCTGCGCGGCTGGCCACCTCTGGAGCGGATCCCTTGGTGAGCCAGTTTACCCCCACCTATGGCATGGTGCTGAACCTGCTGCAAAAGCACTCTTTGGAAGCAGCACGGGATCTGATCAACCGCAGCTTCGGCCAGTATTTGCTCTCGTTGCAAAAGTTGCCCGAACAACAGGAGATCCTGCACACGCGCGCCGAGCTGGAGGAGATCGACCGTCTCTTGGGAGGCATTGCCGACGAAGATATCGCCCGCTATGAGAAGATGCAGGCGCAACGGCGGGAAGAACGACGCATTTTGCGCTACTTGCTCAAACAACGGGAAGCTGAGCCGGATCCCACCTTGCGGCTGTTGGCCTTTCCCCACATTCATGCCCAAGAGGAAAAAATCCGTGCCCTAGAAGCTCAAATCCGAGAGAATCCCGCTCACCAAGTGGGGAAAAAATTGCTGGGTTTGCGAGAAAAACGCCAGCGCTTGCTCAAGCGCCTCGAGCACCTGGAGCGGCAAAGCGATTCCGTGCAGGAGTTGCGCTGGCAGCAATTTATGGCCTTGGTGGGGGTGTTGCAGGATTTCAACTGTCTGCAAGAGTATCAACCTACCGATAGCGGAGAGGTGGTGGCCGCGCTGCGGGGGGATAACGAGCTCTGGCTGGCGCTGGCTCTGCTCTCGGGTGAGTGTCAGGGCTGTGCTCCCCATCATTTGGCCGGAGTTGTGGCTGCCTTGGTCTCAGAGGCTCCCCGTTCAGGTACCTACAGCCGGCTGCGCACCTCGGGGCTGGTGGAGGATGTGCTGCACGGATTGCGGGGTTTACGGCGGCAGCTGTTCCGCAGCCAACGGCAACACCAGGTGTTTCATGTGCCGATCGGGTTTGAGCCCAGCTTGGCCGGGATCGTCGAACATTGGGCGCAAGGGATCCCTTGGGAAACCCTAGAAGCCAGCACCAACCTAGATGCCGGAGACTTGGTGCGCCTGATCCGCCGCACGCTGGATTTGCTTTCTCAGATCCCTTATGTACCCCATCTGCCGGCAGAGTTACGGGAAAATGCCCGTCAAGCCCAAAAAATGCTGGATCGCTTCCCGGTGAGCGAGTTGATCTAGCGAGCTCAGACCGTTTGCTGTTCAGTGAGGTTGCAGCTCTATGATGCCCGCCGGTGAACCCACCCTCAGGGATGTGTTGAGTGTTATTGAAGAGATCCGGCAAGATGTGGAAGAGATCCGACAGGATGTGGAAGGACTCCGGCAGGATGTCTCCAGAACCAACGAGTGGCTAGAAGCCCTGGCAGCCGATCAAGCAAAGCGCTGGGCCGAGCAGGAAAGACGTTGGGCTGAGCAGGAGAGACGTTGGGCCGAGCAGGGGATAGAAAACCGGGTGATCCTAGAACGAATTGACACCTATCAAAAGGCTAGCGCCCAAGTGGTTAACCTGGCTTTTGCCTTGATTGGAGCTGCCACCGTAGCTCTTGTCGGCATCGTCCTACGGTTGGCCGTTAGTCTATAGTCAGCTGGTTCGGCAAAAACTTCGGCAGGCAGGATGGCCTTGCTTCTCTATTCGGCAACTGGTACGGCTTGTCCTTGAGTTTGGCATTCCGAATGGCCATCTGTAAACTACCCGGCCCTGACTGCTTCGCAGTACGGGGCGGGCTTTCGGTAGCCCTGCAGTTGGCAAGCCAACCACGG